>CAWVFN010000083.1:0-44970 GCA_963928475.1 Bacillota bacterium | reverse complement strand
TTAACAATGGCGCCTTCAGGCAAAGCCTCGTTAAAAAGACCTGTAATCACTAATTTATCTTTATTAAATTTTCCCCGCAGAAGCTGTACACGCTCTGCTGAAAAATACATAGATGTCGTCATTTTCATTCCTCGCTTTATGGCTTACCATAAAGGAAAAGCCATGTACCGCCAGTTTTTATAAACTATATACCGGCAAGATAACAGAAAATAATAAGAGAGCTATAAATAATGCCAAAAGAATAATAAGTATCGGCTCCAAGATACCGGTTAAACGTCTAAGAGCCATATCACCGTCAAAGCTGAAGGATTCAGCGGCACAGGACAGCATTTCTTCCATACGTCCTGTTTCCTCACCGATACTCAGCGCCGCCATCACCTTAGAATCCAATGATTTTATGGCACTAAGAGCTATAGATAAATTTTTACCAGAGTGAAGCTGCTCCGCCGCCTCTGATACCTGAGAGGCAATAAAAACATTACCCAAAACCGAACCGCTTATCCGTAAAGATTCCGCTGTTGTAAGACCGCTGCTGTATAATAAATTTAAACTTTCAGCAAAACGGTCTGAATAAATAATACGCATTTCCCGGCCTAACCATGGCAGTTTAACTTTCCAGCTGTCAAAAACTAATCTAAAACCCGGCCTGGTCAACAAATAAGCCGCCAAGGCCACAATAACTGCGGCAGCCAAAAGGAACAGATACCAATAATCCACAAAAGCCAAGGATATGGCAAAAAGAAGCTTAGTATTCCACGGCAAAGAAAGGCCAGCAAAAATGTTATAAAATTCTGGCACTACCAAAGCGAATAAAACTATCATGGATAGAAAAGCCACAGCTATTAAAATAAGGGGATAAAGAGCCGCATTGCGCAAACGAGCATCTACCCTCTGTCTCTTATCATAATAAGCTGCCATTTTTGAGACAGACTGGGCTAAAGAACCTTTTACCTCAGCAGCGGCAATAACTTTAATCAGCATTTCCGGAAAAGCGCCCTTCTCTCTCTCCATGGCAAAGGAAAGAGGCAAACCGCCTTGTAAAGAGTTATAAATACTTTTATAAACTCTTAAAGAATCAGCATTCATGTCGCCCCGCATTATTATCTCAAAAACCCGCAGCAAGGGAATGCCCGAACTCAAAAGAACACCTAACTGACGACAAAAATAAGATAACTCACCAGAGGATAAAACGATCTCTCTGGTTTTCTCCTTCACCTCTCGGCAGGATAAAAGGAACAGACCTTCCTCTCTCAACTGACGACGAAGACTTTCCTCATCCGTAACTTCTATAGTATTTTTCGTTATGGAGCCGTCAATGGCTTTAGCCCTATAATTAAATGTCGCCAAGGGAAACAGTTCCTTTCACAAAGTAACTAAAATATGCTTAAATACCACTCTATAATAGAATAACCGCCAAGAAACGCAATATATGTCCCTAAAGACCAAAAAGGCAAAAAAGGAATGCGGCGGGATAGGTTGTCCCAGTTTCGGTTCAGCAAATAGATACCGTAAATACCTCCGGCTATAATACTGATAATGGCCCCCAGAATACTAAGACGCCAGCCTAAAACAAAGCCGGTAATAGCCAAAAATATTACGTCACCACCGCCCATGCCTCTGGGATAAAACAAAGAAAGAATAAACATGGGCGCACTAATAACGAACATTCCAATTAGGGAGTTAAACCAAGAAAACTCAGGGCTTACCATTAAACATAATGAAGAAATAAAAGCTAAGACCAGTACTAAGCCGTAAGGAGCAGTCATCGTATAAATATCCGCCAAGGATAATTGCGACAAAATTAAACCCCATAGAGCGGCAGCCAAACCTTGCCAGGTAAAACCATAGAACACAAAGGCGGCTGTCACAACAACACCTACTGAGATGCCTGCCCCTAAACAATGGGGACAGATAACTCTGCCGCAGCGGCAACAGATACCGCGTAAAATTCCCAAAAAGAAATATCTTTTTCCTCCTGAATACTGAGAACAAGAGGTACAGGAAAATACATCCATGCCTAAAGTTTTTTTGAGACTATAGCTATAAGCAAAGTAATTTGCAAATAGCCCCGGAAAAAATGACAATAGAAAAATCCCTGTGTATAATAGCAAATCTATGAGTAAAGACATAAACTTAGCCAAGCGGCCCAAACCAAAAACGCAACAGTAAGCTGCAGTTACTTCCTAAGCAAGACCAAAATCTTATACGGTAAAGGCCAGAGCCACACAGAGCATGATTACAACAGCAACGATAACCACTATCTCAACACCGGTGTAACCAGCAACTTTAAAGTAATTATTATCTTTCATCACCAGCAGCTCCTCTTCCCGCATACTACTATAAATATCTTAATATCATCGGCTGGGAACGCATAAAAAATCCATAATATTGTAACATATATATTCAGGATTTATTATAACACGAGAAAAGGCAAAATTAAAGTGTTTTTTATATGTTTAACTTCAGCAAAAACCGACAAAATAAGATAATTCTCACCGCTATGCCCACAAATTGCAGTTAATAACAAAACATAATAATATGGAGCGATAAAAACATGGGACAAAAAAGAACTATTTTGACATTATTAGCTTTTTATGATATATTAAATATAGAGGTATTATAACCTAACTTTCTATAAAAGGAGGGAATCTATTGACAGAAAAATTACGCCGTAAACTTGTGGAATCTCTCCTGTCTGTTTTACCCATAACTATAATAGTATTTATACTTAATTTTACAATTCTCCCCATACCAACGGGTAGTCTGTGGCTTTTTGTTTTTTCCGCGATTTTACTCGTTTTTGGCATGGGACTTTTTACTTTAGGGGCGGATCTGTCCATGATGCCCATGGGTGAGGCTATGGGAGCCAGGCTGACACAGTCCAAACGCCCTCTGCTCATTTTAAGCGTTTGCTTCCTTCTGGGCGTCATTATCACTGTCGCCGAACCAGACCTACAGGTTTTAGCAGAACAGGTGGCAGGTATAGAAAATATTATTATCATTATTACGGTAGCTCTGGGAGTAGGTTTTTTCTTAGCCCTTTCCTTACTGCGCATTGCCCTTAAAATTCCCCTATCCTATATGTTTCTGATCCTCTATGGTCTTGTCTTTATTCTCGGCATCTTTGTGCCTCAGGATTTTATCGCCATTGCCTTCGATTCCGGCGGCGTAACCACAGGACCAGTAACAGTCCCCTTCATTATGGCTTTAGGTATTGGTCTTTCTTCGGTATTAAGCGGTAAAGACGCCCACGATAACAGCTTCGGGCTTATTGCTTTTTGCTCAATCGGCCCTATTCTCGCTATCATGCTCTTGGGTTGTGTAGTTCAAGTGGAAGGCAACTATAGCAGTGAGGCTTTAGTGGCAACTGAAAGCTTTGCCGAACAGTTATCGTTAATTGCCAGCGCCATGCCTATTTACTGTAAAGAAGTAGCCTTAGCGCTACTGCCTATAGTTTTCTTTTTCCTGCTATTTCAGATAATAGCACTCAAACTCCCCAAAGAGGAACTTATAAAAATCAGTGCTGGCTTAATATACACCTATTTAGGCTTAACTATTTTTCTCACCGCTGTTAACGTAGGTTTTATGCCTATTGGCACCTACATTGGCGAAGAAATAGCTGCCTTAGATTATTCCTGGATATTGATTCCCCTTGGCTTTATCATGGGTTGTTCCATTATTGCAGCGGAACCAGCGGTTCATGTTCTCAATAAAGAAGTAGAAGAAATAACCGGCGGTTCCATCTCTAAACGCTCAATGATGCTGGCCTTCGCGCTCAGCGTTGGGATTTCTCTATCTTTAGCCATGCTGAGAATACTTAACGGTATAAGCCTTTGGTACTTCATTATTCCAGGCTATAGTATAGCTCTGCTCTTAACCTTCTTCACTCCCAAAATATTCACCGGTATAGCCTTTGACTCCGGCGGGGTGGCCTCAGGGCCGATGACAGCTACCTTTTTACTGCCTATGGCCATGGGTGTTTGTCTGGGCGTAGGAGGGAATATCTTTACTGACGCCTTCGGCATTGTAGCGATGGTGGCCATGACACCTCTTATCACTATTCAGCTTATGGGAATTTACTTTAAAGCTAAAGCCAGCGCCTCTTTTGTGGAAAATACTATTCCGCCTCAAATTATTACAGAAGCAGAGGAAGAAATCGAATTGGAATTCGACTGGGAATCTGACGATGAGGACGATGAATATGATGAGTATGAAGGGAATAACCAAAGCGAAGAAAAAAGGGAGATGGCATTTGACAATAATGAAACATCTGACTCTATATCTAATTTAGAACCAACAGAAACAGAAATAACAGCGGAAAAAGACAACAGTGAAAAGAAAGAAAACGAGACACCGGAAAGCAAGGCAATAGATCAATTACCTCTACAGAAACAACAGGACAATATCACCGGTCAGAAACCGGGAGGAGATAAGAAATGATGGAAGAGCAAAAATATCTTAAACTTATAATCACCATAGTTGAACGGGGTAAAGGCAAAAATATAGCCTCTATGTACCGAAAAGCCGGTGTTGTCTATCACTTTTGCGCTCTCGGCAAAGGTACCGCCCGCAGCGAACTCCTGGATTACCTTGGAATCGGGGAAACAGAAAAAGAGGTGCTGTTCAGCATAGCGGAACCAGAGGCCCTGGCTCCTATCTGGCAAAAACTTAATTCTGATTTCCATTTTGATAAACCTGGCCACGGCATTGCCTTTACAATACCAATAGCCAGCATTGGCGGCAAATTAACATTAAACTATGTCTTAGGCCTAATCGGAAAGGAGCAGAAAAATGAAGAAAGATAAACGTAATTTTGATTTGATAGTCACTATCTTGGCTAAAGGCTATGCCGGTAAAGCTATGGAAGCCGCCAGACATGGCGGAGCCTGGGGCGGAACTATCCTTTCAGCCAGAGGTTCAGGGATCCACGAAACTGAGAAATTTCTGGGCATAAATATTGAGCCAGAAAAAGAAGTGCTCCTTATTTTAGTCAAACACAGCGAGAAAAAAAATATAATGGAAGCCTTAGTTAAAGCCAGTGGTTTAGCTACACCGGGACGAGGCATATCCTTCTCACTGCCGGTAGAAGATGTGGCAGGTATAACCCATATGATCGGTGAATTCGATGCTTCGCCGTCTCCTCTCGGTACAGGCAAAAATATTGATACCGGCAAAAACTCACTGGGTCTGCCGGGTAAAAACAGATAAGAAAAAAGCGGTCATAATGACCGCTTTTTAATTAATTATTGAGTTAAAATTTAAGCACATAGTCTCATTTCGGCACTATGAAATGTACTTGCGTAAAGTAAAGTATTCGCCAATACGCAAACCGCTGAACACTATTAAATAAGCCGCTATAACGTAAGCTAGGAATTTGGCGGTTCCCGATAGATTGGCAAAAATGAGGAAAGCCACTATAACCGCAACTAAAGCAGCTATCAGCGGCAGCCACCACATTACAGCACCAGACTTACGGTAGCCCAGAGCAGCTATAACACAAAGAGCAGCTGAAGCCACCACCCAAAGCCCTATGACAAAAGGTAAGATATAAAGAGCTACCAGCAGTCTAAATACCATAATAAGAATGCCTAAAATTACAGCAACTATTGCTGCAACAAGCAAGGCTAATTGCCCGTTACGACGATTAATAAAAAATACAATGCCGCAAATCACACCAGCGCCGAATAAGGCAATTCCTACAACCCAGGTTATAAAGGCAAGACCAACATCAGGAAATATCAGTAAAATAATACCTAACAATAAAGCGATAATATTAAGTATTAACTGATAATTTAATTGAGAACGCTTAGTATTAGATCTCATAATAACATCCTTTCCAAAAGGGCGAAAATCAACCCTATTTTAAATTAAAACTTACATAACAGGAGCCACTAACCTTAACATCGCTCTAAGAAGCCTTTGGGCAAGGGGTACAGCCTTGGCTTTACCGTAACTTATTTCCTCCGATACCAACATAGTGTCCTCTAAGTCTTTTTTAATTTTATCTAAAATACTGCAATTATAAAAAACAGAGCCACACTCAAAATGAAAATAAAAACTGCGATAGTCCAAATTTACTGTACCTACCATAGCCACTTTATCATCAGAAATAAGATTTTTACCGTGGATAAAACCAGGGGTATACTCAAAAATCTTAACCCCAGCCTCAATTAGCGGCAGATAAAAACTGCGGGTTACCTGATATACCGCTTTCTTGTCAGGAATACCCGGAGTTACTATTCTTACATCTACTCCATTTTTTGCCGCTAAACAAAGGGCTGTCTGCATTTCATAGTCAATAACCAAATAAGGTGTCGTAATGTAAACATAATCCTTAGCCCTATTTATTATATTAAGAAACAAATTTTCACTGATATTTTCATTATCTAACGGACTGTCACTAAAGGGCTGAACAAAGCCATCGGCAGCATGACGGCTAATCGTGTTTTTATATTTAGATATATCCACTTTTTCCTTTGGAGAAGTAACGGAAAAATTCCAAAGCTTAAAGAAGGCGTCTACAAGATTCCATACAGCTTCACCTTTGATCATTACAGCGGAATCCTTCCAATGACCGAATCTCTTCTTTTTATTGATATATTCATCAGCTAAATTAATACCGCCAGTAAAAGCTGTATCCCCATCTATGACTAAAATCTTACGGTGATCGCGATAATTCATAACGGGGCTTAAATGTGGCTTAAAGGGATTGAATACTACTACCTTAAAACCTTCAGCCCGGAGCTGTTCAGCATAGTCAGCCGGTAAAGTACTGATACAACCCATATCATCATAGATTATATAAATCTCAACGCCCTGAGCCCGTTTCTCCCGCATTATATCATGGATAGAATCCCACATTTGTCCTTCTTGTATGATAAAATACTCTAAAAGAATATATTTTTGGGCTTTTTCCAATTCTTCCAGCATAGCGAAATATTTATGTTCGCCTAAAGTAAAATAACGAGCTTCCGTATTACTCCAAACCGGGAAGCCGCCGGTAGTATCTAAATACTTGGCAATACGTGCCAAGTCCATATCATCTTCAGCCAGATCCACAAGAGTAGAAGGATCGCGTACCGCGTTACTTAAACTATTGCTGTTAAAAACAGTAGCCGCCGCCCTGACTTTTTTAGGCAGACGCTTATTGCCGAAAAGAAAATAGCACAAACCACCGAAAAGGGGTACAGCCAAAATTACAACTAACCATAAAGTTTTATAGGAAGGGTTATCATCTTTAGTAGTAACATAACCGGCTACTAAAAAACTAAAAATAACAAAAGAAACATATACTAAAGGCGTATATTCCGATAATTTAACCACTAAGGCGAAAAATACGATAAACTGAATAACTATCAATAAACCTATAGCAGCTAAACGCCCTTTAAAAACCTTAAAAATACGTAAAAATTTCATCTATTATTTCCTTAAATATAATATAAAAACCAACAAAACTTAATAAGTTATACTTGTACTCAGTATATATTATATAAATTTTCTCATATTTTGGCAAGTATTACCTTAAAAATCATCTTTATTCAAGGCTTCCTCTCCTAATGTTAAAGCTATATTGGCCAAGCAGTTAGATATTAAGCTGTAGTACTCGGCTAAAGCCGCTACCTGTTCTCCATTTAAACCATAGCTGAGCCAGGCGGCAGAGGCAAAAGCGCTATAGTTACGCCATACCCCTAAGCGCCATCCGTAATATTTCTCTCCCTGCTTATCACTGGCCATGGTATAATCCTCCCTTTTACTTTAATACCATTCTATGCCGTCAATTCAGGGGAAATACAAAAGCAGATAAAAAATGAGCCGGAATAAACAATTTTATTCCGGCCTGTAATTTAATCTATTTTTTTAAAGGCTGAAGCTGGCATACCGCAAATAGGACAGACAAAATCAGAGGGTAATTCCCCTTCGTGAACATAGCCGCATATCTCACAGCGGTAACTTGGACCACCAGAGGACTCTTCAATTTCAGCGCCTCTATAAGTCGGGGCGTTTTTAGGAGCTGTGCCTTTTTTCACCTCATGATAATACTTATAAGTCATAGGTGTTCCGGCTTCACCATTCTGGGCATCTAATACTTTAGCGATGATCACATCATGGGTTTCATTCTCTGTTACTGACACAACTTCACAGAGTAAATAACCTGTGGCGCCATGTTTGACTACAGGAATACCAGACATAAAATCATAAGGGATATCATTAAACTTATCCTTATCTCTGCCGGAACAAAAGCCCAAATTACCTATTACCTTGCTGTCTACCTCCTCACTAAGGATGGAAACAGTAAACTTCTTATTTTTCTCTAAAATAGCGGTTGTGTAATTATCCTTATTAAGGCTTACGGCAATAGATGGATTTTCAGAAGTAATCTGAAACACCGTATTAACTATACAGCCACAAGGTTTATCTCCATCCATAACGCCAAGGGCGTAAAGGCCGTAAGAAAGCTGGAACATGACCTTTGGGTCCATTACGCTTCCCCTTTCCATAAACCATGGAGATTACAATAGGCGTAAAACTCCTTAAATCCTCTGTCACATACAGTAAGGGTAGGTTTTTCCCCTGGTTTGAGATCTTTTTTCAAAACTATATCATCGCCTACCGCAGCGATCCACATAATATAGTGTTCCTCAGTCATAGGATGTTCCACACTACCTACCTCAGCTATAAGCTTACCATTTTCTCTTTTCACTTGCGGTACATGCTTTTCTACCGCCGCATCTACTGTATTAGGTTCCAAAACTCTCATGGGCTGACCACAGCATACTGGTTCGGCGCCTTCTTTTACCCGCCATAATATGGAACCGCAATTATCACAAATATATAATTTCATCTTTAAACTCCTTTCCCACACTTATGGTACTTATTATTATAACATACTTACTGTAAGCTATTATACCACAAAATACCATAAATATCTCATTACTTTTTTATTCTTTTATTGTAAACTATTAATATTACCTCAAACAGGGAAGATTGAAAGAAAATAAACTGTATGGTATAATTTATAAAAATTTTATCAAATCCCCATTACATATAGGAGGATGACATGAAAATAAAAAAACTGCTCATAATATTTCCCCTGCTCTTGCTTCTTGTCTTAGCCTCGTCCTGCGGTGAAGACTCTGCCAAGGGCAAATATTTCCTAACAGCCAACGAGGTAAATTATTTTACCCTGGAAGAAAATCCCCAGGATTTATCAGCTTTAGGTGAGGCCATAGAAGGTACTAAGGATATGATCGTGGCTTTAGACGCGCCCTCGGCAGATTATATCCTCAACAGTCTGGACTCTATCGGCGAAATAGAAGCGGAAAATCTGGAAATGGACTTTAATCTCAACGGTGAAGGTGATTACAGTCAACTATCATCATTAAGCTCTATCAAGGGTTTAACAGCCATTACCATAGCTGGTATAAATGATTTTAGTGATGTTTCAGTTTTTAACACCTTATCAGATCTAACCTCCCTGACCTTAAAGGATCAAAACATCAGTGACTTTTCACCCTTGTCCCAATGCCCCAGTTTAACTGATTTAAGTCTCAGCGGCGAAAACATCAACTATACTACTTTACCTTCCTTAGATGTGGAAAACATAACAATTCCCGTGGCTGACAATAACTGGGTAGCATTAACTCTCTTAAAAAATAACGAAAATCTGAAAACTATAAACTCAGTGGCTAAGGAAAGTTTTAATGTCGCCGAATCCTTAGAACCAGAGCAAAAGTATTATAATTATCAATTTGAAGATGTTATCTATATAACCAAAAAGAAACAGGAAATTACCGCGGTTAATACCGGAAATCCCAGTTCTATTACTGGAAACATGGTGGTCGCCGCTACACCCGGCTTATTACAGACCAGCTATTACGCTGACCAGCAACTGCTCAAAACCGCCTGCGGTATAAGCGAGGAGGAAACAGATCCTAAAATATTCTTCCCTTATATACAAGATTACGCCACCGCCGGCACAGACAGCACCTATCTCAAGTTCGCTGGTACGGATTATATGAACGAACAGTTTATTACCGCAGTAGATATAGAAAATGCCAAATATATAGTATACGTTTACGCTATGGATGAGAGCGGTAATTTTACTACCGATTACAGCCAAGGACAGCTCTGGATCTACGCACAAATTTACGATATAGAAAATAATGCCGCCTACGGTCAAGCCCTTATTTATCAATCCGCTTTAGGCGGTGAGGAAAATGCCGCCACTTATCAGCAGGAATTGTTAAATGCTCTCAATGACTATTTAGCCGCTATCCCCGTTAACACATTATAAAAATGGAGATGAAATCATGAAAATAACACGGATACTTTTTCTGTCCATCATTGTAATCCTGGCCTTTTCTCTGCCCGCCGCGGCTGACGATGCCTTCTTTTACTCAGATGTGACAGGACATTGGGCTGAAAGCGATATATATTACGCAACAAACAGCAATTTGATCAACGGTTATCCCAATGGAACCTTCTGCCCAGATAAAACCATAACAAGAGCGGAATTTGTCAATATACTCTCCAAGGACGCCGGTATAAACCAGGATAACTACAACAGCGGCTCCCAATATAAAGATGTGAACAATCACTGGGCTAAAGCCGCCATCAACTGGGCCTCTCAAAATGGTATTGTCAACGGCTATGAAAACGGGACTTTTAAGCCTGACGCCGCTATAACCAGAGAAGAACTGGCTGTTATGTTCAACCGCTATCTTAAAGATAAAGCACTGGAATATAAATATGCCGCGGATCCCTTTAACGACCAGGCTAAAATAAGCGACTGGGCACTAAATGACGTTATCGCTATGCAGCGCTACGGCTTAATGCGGGGAGACGAAAAATACTACTTTAATCCCAGATCTACCGCTACCAGAGCCGAAACTGCCACAATGGCAGCAAGATATCTGCGTATTATCAACAATGATGATACGGGGCTTTCATCCCAGGCGGATATTTATGTCAATAACTCTCTTGTCAAAACAAACGCCGCTTTAGCGGAAAATAACGGCATTACCTTTATTGGAATACGGGATTTTTTTGAGGCCATCGGCTACGAGGTGGCCTTCTATAATCAAACTTCACTGGTAGCGGCCTACAATACTCAAAATGATCTGGAATTGTGGCTGGGGAAAACCACAGTCTATGTAAATGGCAAGGAAAAATCCTTATCCGTGCCAGCCTACATGTCCCAGAATACTACCTTCCTGCCTCTGGATAACATAGGCTCTCTTCTGGGCATCAGCGTAATCAGCACCGATCAGGATGGCAAAAAAATAATCAAAATAACTGTAACACCGGGAACTGTCGATAATAACAGCCTCTCCTTTTACGGCTCCGCCGCCAGCGGCGACAAGGTTAACGGTGAAGTCAGTCTGGGAGCAAGTTCCGGTTTCTGGGGTACAGTAGAAAATGGTAAGTTTTCCCACGGCAGCTATACTTCACCGGAGGGATACCGCTACTTCGGCAGCTGGAGCGCTTCTCAGTTCAGCGGTGAAGGCAGAGCCATAAACCAGCTGGGAGAATTATCTATAGGCACCTTTGCCAACGGCTATATGACCCAAGGAATAACTTTCTTTGCCGATGGCACATCCTTTGAGGGAGAATGGTACTATAATACCAGCACCTCGGCTATTTATCCCAGTAAGGGTCAGTTAACCGCCAATGGCAGAAGCTATGGTTCCCTTAATACGGAATGGAGCGGCGGTGCTTTAACTTCCTCAAAATGGTAAATTCTATCAATTAATATCCCCGGGGCAAGCTAATGGCTCCGGGGATATTTTATAAAATACTCAATTAAATTAAAATTTCATAGCAACTAATGTAACTGCCAGATCATCTCTTTAACTCTTCTCTTCCTGGCGCTGCTTCTTTTTCCGCTGGGTCAGCATACCGCCCATACGCCCTGTTTCTTTAGCTGTTAAACCAGCCCAGCCTAATTTTTCTACTTTTTCCAGTAATCCAAGTTCCTCAGCTATTTCCAATTTCATGGCTTCTATATCTGCTGGTGTTTTTTTCATCTTGCTTTTACGTGACTTGCCTATTTCCGCCGTCATATCAAATCCTCCCCAAAAAAATAATAGAAACATATCACTGTTTCTATTATAGTTTTCACAAAATATAAGGGTTTATACGGCTAATAGGAAAAAACTAAAGGGTAAACGCCAGAAGCAGGGAAAATCCATAAAGAAAACCAAATTTTAGATAAAACATCACAAAATTTCCCTCAGACGCAGCGTCTTTTTTTAAACAAAGGATCAATAATATGGTCAAAAGACACCAAAAAGAAACAGCGCCATATAAAGCGTTGAGGAGAATAAAAGCGTAGGCCAGAAAAATAAAGGTAAAAAACTTACGCTCCTTCCCTTTCTGAGCCAAAGCTTCACTTAAAGACTTATCTGAATCCCCATCAGGCCAGGAAAAATCAGACCATAAAACTAAAGCCCCCATGATAAAACATAAAGGCAGGGAAACCGCTAAAGCCTGGAAAGAAAAAATGCCGCTCTGACAGTAAAAAGCCGCCGCTGTCAGGATAAATCCCTGGCTGAAACAGGCCAAAAAGACTTTAAGACCAGGTTTGTGCCTGACATAATCCACATAAAAGAGGACAGTGGAAGCTAAAGACAACAAAGCAAAGGTGAGCAAAGCAAAACCACAGACCAGACAAAGAATCAAGGTAAAAACAACAGTTAAAAAAGCTGTTATATACAGTATAGATCTTACGACCTCAAGGGAAAAAGGAAATTTCGCCGCCTCAAAGACATAGTCACAGAAAGACACTGCTTCCCCGCTGCCTTGACGCAGCAATGCCGCCGCCGAAACAGCTGTACGTCCCAAATATACCGTAAGAACCAAAAAAAACAGGGAAAATATTTTTAAATCGCCGCCAATATCAGCAGCCCCGAAGCTACCCGCTAAAAGAGGTATGAGCGGCAAGATATAATACCAAAAACTAAACCAGTTCCTGCTTTCCTTGATTATATCTTTATTAAATTCATCCCTAAAGTTCCACTCCATAGTTAAACCTCTTATTTCTTTATCTTATCAGCTAAGGCCGCTAAGTTAGCGGCAAAAAGCCGGAAATTCGCCATCCCCTCTTCATCTTGAATAACACTGCCCGGCTCTGCGCCAAAGCCTATATTCCAATAATTAGCTCCAGGCACTACCATACCGCTGATAAAGAAAAACATCAGCATCTCCTGGATAGTAGCGGTATGCCCCCCTCGTCTGGCAACCACAACAGGACCGCCTACTTTACCATCAAGAAAGCGATTATTGGCAAAATTCAGCATGCCAAGACGCTGAAGAAAATTCATCATATCTCCTCTGGCTGTACCAAAATAGACTGGCGCACCTACTACTAAACCGTCAGCTTCTTTAATAACCTCAGCCATTTCATTCATGCCATCATTAATAGCGCATTTTCCCGTGGATTTACAGGCATTACAAGCCTTGCAAGCGCTGATATTCTTTCCAGCCAAAGAAAATATCTGGGTCTCACTGCCCATTTCTTTCATAATATTAGACATCTCATTTAAAACAAAGGCCGTATTTCCCTTGGAACGGGGACTGCCTGAAATCAATACAAATTTAGCCAAAACTCTTCCTCCCTTAACTGATTTATTTAAATTATATTTTAACATATTATTTTCTATAAGTCCATTATATACCAGTTAAGCTGAAAAACACCGCTTTTTGTTGACTTTTACCTTTAAATTATATAAAATTAGAAAGATAAGATTATATTTTGAGGTGGAATAAATGAGCGTTTACGATATTTTACAGGAACGTGGCTATATTGAGCAAAATACCCACGAAGCAGAGCTGAAAGAAGTTCTGGATAATAAAAAAATATCTTTTTATATTGGTTTTGACCCCACAGCTGACAGTCTTCATGTAGGTCATTTCGTACAAATAATAGTAATGATGCATATGCAGAAAGAAGGTCATCGCCCCATCGCTCTCTTAGGCGGCGGCACAGGTATGGTAGGTGATCCATCCGGCCGTACCGATATGCGTCAAATGATGACCACAGACACTATTGATCAAAACTGTTTAAACTTTAAAAAACAGATATCACGCTTTATAGATTTTAATGACGGCAAGGCTCTTTGTGTCAATAACGCCGACTGGCTCCGGGATTTGAAATATATTGACTTCCTCCGGGAAGTGGGCAGTCAATTCTCTGTTAACCGTATGCTGACCTGTGAATGTTTTAAAACCCGACTGGAACGGGGACTCTCATTCCTGGAATTCAACTATATGCTGATGCAGAGCTATGACTTTTTAGAGCTTTACCGCAGATATGGCTGTCAACTGCAATTAGGCGGCAATGACCAATGGTCGAATATTTTAGGCGGTGTGGAATTAGTGCGGCGTCTTGATGGCGGTCAGGCCTTTGGCCTTACCTTCAAACTCCTTACTACCTCCCAGGGCATAAAAATGGGTAAAACATCCAAAGGCGCTCTTTGGATCGATGAAAATAAAACATCGGTTTATGATTTTTATCATTATTGGCGTAACGTAGACGATGCTGATGTGGAAAATTGTCTGGCTCTTCTTACTTTTCTGCCTATGGAAGAGGTACGGCGTTTGGGAGCCTTAAAAGACGCTAAAATAAACGAGGCTAAAGAAGTTTTAGCTTACGAAGTCACTAAATTAGTACATGGTGAGGAAAAAGCTATCAAAGCCCAGGAAGCTGAACGGGCGCTCTTCGCCAAAGGCGGTGCCGGCGGCGATATCCCAACAGTAGAAATGGCGGCTGACGCTTTTAAGGATGGTATAAATATTTTGGAAGTTTATCTTAAAGCCGGCCTCATCCCCTCTAAGGGTGAAGGGCGCCGTTTATTGCAGCAGGGCGGCATTAAACTTAAAGGCAAAGCTATATCTGATTTTAATTATATGATAACCTTAGATGACTTTGACGATGGCAAACTTCTTTTGCAAAAAGGTAAAAAGGCCTTTAAACAGATAAAACTTACAGATTAAAATACCCAAAGAGAAGGCGCAAAACATGAAAGAAGAGTATTTCCAAAAAATCGAAGAACTATTGCCTGGTGTTTTAGATAAAAATGTCAAATATACACCAGCCAGCGCCGCCGAAGAGTTCCGGCAGGAATATCCAGATGAGTTCGGGGCTTTTATGAAAGCCTATTCAGCACAATTTGAATTTAGCGGCTGCGGACAACGACGGGGCCATATCAATGGTTTCGCCATAATATTAGAGGATCTGGCCTCAAAGGGTGTAGTCTCTAAAATAACTGATAATTCAGAGGTCTACTGGCTGAAACTCTAAGATGATGAAAGAGGTAGGACATGAGAAAAAGAAGAGGCTGTATAAGTAAAATTGTTATTACTCTTATAATTATCGGTCTCCTCTGCGGCATGTTTCTTTTTGCCTGGGGTTATTGGGAATATCGTCAGGCTATAAAAGAAACCCCCTTAGATACAAAAGTAGACCAATGTCTCGCTGATGAAAATTATGTAACATATACACAAATAAGTCCCTACTTTTTAGAAGATATAGTAGCCGTAGAGGATAGACGCTTTTATGAGCATGGCTCCATAGACATTATAGCCTTTACCAGGGCTATTGTTACCAACATAATGGAAGGACGTCTCAGTGAGGGAGGCAGTACCATAACCCAGCAAGTGGCTAAAAACCTCTACTTCTCTAACGAAAAACGCTTTACCAGAAAAATAGCTGAGGCCTTAGTGGCCAGGGATTTAGAAAAAACTTACAGCAAAGAAGAAATATTAGAACTGTACTGTAATATCATTTATTTCGGTCAAAATTGCTATGGCATTAGAGAAGCTTCATTAACATATTTTCAAAAAGAACCCATCGACCTTAACTATGACGAATCAGCTGTATTAGCCGGCATACCACAGGCGCCCAGCTCTTATAATCCTATCGACAGCCCGGAGAAATCCCAGGAACGCACCGAGGCAGTCATGAATATACTGGAGGAAGCTGGTATACGTCCATAATAAAAGGCGGATATTTATCCGCCTTTTTATTTTTTTCTATTTATATAATCAAAACGACGCAAGCCATAGGGCGTAGCCTCATAGCGGCGCCTGACCTCTGGGCCAGTCTCAACGAGAAAAGACTGAAGAAGCCCAGAACCTTCCAAAGACTCCAAATGCTCCCCTATAACCTTATGACAACACTGTTTTTCACCGCCATACTTAGGATATAGAATCTCATAAACTTCCTCAAGAGTGAGGCTCCCCTGAGCAACAATACACTCTAAAACGCTAAACTTCATAGGTAAGAGCATAATTATAACCCCCTTAGGATCGTCTATACTTAAATGCTTCCTGTGGATTACAGCTGACCAAAAAAATACCTAAAATAATAATTGCCACTCCCAACAACAGCTGCACCGTTAAAGCGAATTCAGCTATTCCTAAAAAACTGAAAAGATAACTAAATACTACACCCCATAACACATAGGTACTGTTAAGAGTCATCGCCACTCCTACGCCACACATATTAAGAGATTTATACCATAAAACAATGCTCATAAAGCCCACAAAAGAGGTTATGGCCAAGGGAATCATAACCTTACCGCAGGTAATGAGGGAAAAGAAAAAATCATAAACGCCAAAAAGAGGAAAGACTACCACTAAATTACAGATAAGCGATGAAATATATTTAATACCCACAGCTATGTAACTGTCTACCAGATCCATGCCGTATTTAGAGATCACACTTTCTATGCCCCAGCCTAAGGTTGATAAAGTAGAAAACATAATTCCCAAATAAAAATTGCCATCACTGCCGCCTGCAGGAGGAGTATAGCTTAAAACAGCGGCGCCAAATACACAGATTATGATACCCAGCCAAGTTCTCAATTGAAGTCTTTCCCGTAAAAAAACAGCCGCCAAAACCGAGCTGACACAGGGCGATAAAGCGGAAATTGGCATAGCGTAAGCTGGGCCGGCAAAATTTATTCCCAAGATATAACCGGTCATGGCCAAAGGACCGCCGCAAATCGCTCCCAAACAAATCATCAATCCCGGTTTTGTAGCCAAGGTGCGTATGTATTCCCGAGCCTTACCGCGCCAAAAATTGCGAATCAACGACCAGAGGCAGGCACAGCCGCTGTGAGCTACGGACTGGGCAATAGAAGTTACATAAGGCGAAACAGCCACAAAAGGATAAATCAAAAAAATAGCACCTAAAAAAACACCGTCCAAACCCCAAAGAATGGCAGATAAAACAGCAAATAACATGCCTTTTTTAATATAAGTTATCTGAATGTCCTGTACCCCTCTGCTTTGCCTCATTTTTCCCCTTCAACTAAATTAACACATATGTACTTTAAAGCAGCCAACTAAAATATTGATAAGCTAAGAACTCCGAAAGGGAACAACCCTTCGGAGTTCTTAATTTAAATAATTTATAATCTCTTACTCTTGAGTTTCCGTCTCATCCTCTCCTGAAGATTCCTCGGAAAATAGCTGTTTTACCGAGGCGTATTCAAGACGATGATCCTTAACGGAAGCTATGTGGATATGCAACCCCTCATAATCAATATCCAGGGTTTCCCCATCATTGGGTATTTGACCTAAACAACCAAAAACAAAGCCGCCAAAAGTATCATACTCATCAGAATCAAGAAGAATACCTAAGGCTTTCGCCACATCTTCCAGAGGAGCTGTGCCCCGGATAATCCAGTCACCATTGCCTAAATCCATGATTTGGGGCTGTTCCTTAGGAAGCTGATAATCATCTTCCAGCTCGCCTACTAATTCCTCCAGCAGATCCTTCATGGTAACAATGCCACTGACACCGCCATATTCATCAAGAACCACGGCAAAATGATTACGGCTTTTTTTCATATTATAAAACAGTTTATCAGCATTAAGAGCTTCCGGTACAAAAACAGCAGGGCGCACCGCGTTCTTCAAAACATTACCCCTGCTTTTATCCTTTAGCCGGAAATAATCCTTGGAATATAACAAACCTTTGATATTATCGGGAGTATTATCACAAACAGGATAAACAGAATGAGCAGCCTCAATAATATTTTCTTCCCAGGTTGCGTCATCATCCTCTAACCACAAAAATACTGTCTCAGTCCTGTGGGTCATTATCTCATCAATGGAAGTATTATCAAACTCAAAGACGTTCTGGATAAAATCTTTCTCCGTTTTCTGAATAGTACCCTTTTCACTGCCAGCATCTACCATCATACGAATTTCTTCTTCGGTAACAACATCATCCTCAGCATTAGGATCAATGCCGATTAGGCGAAGTAAAAAATTCGTTGAGACTGTCAGTAAGGAAACTATGGGTTTGAAAATCTTAGAAATAACATAGACTAAACCTGACATTTTTAAAGCCAGGGCTTCCGCTTTACGCATGGCTATACGTTTAGGAACAAGTTCCCCTAAAACCAAGGTAAAGAAAGATAAAATTAAAGTAATAAGAACAACAGAAATAGCGTCAATAGTGGCGGCAGGAATACCAATATCCATTCCTACTAACCAATTCGTGAGATAGTCGGAAAAATTATCCGCCGCGAAAGCGCTGGCTAAAAAGCCGGCTAAGGTTATACCAACCTGTATAGTGGCTAAAAACCGAGCAGGCTGCTCCGTGAGCTTCATCAACCGGACGGCACGCTTATCTTTGGCAGCGGCCAGTTTTTCCAGTTTGTTGTCGTTCATGGAAATAACGGCAATTTCCGCACAGGCAAAAACAGCGTTGATAATAATCAACACGATCTGCAGCAGAAACTGCCATATTAAAACACTACTTCCCAATTAACATCCCTCATTTTAAATTAATATTTAATTATTGAAATTATAGCATGATATTATACAAAAATCAATCATGGCTTTAAACATGGTTACTCTTTATTCACCGTTCTTAACTTGGCTGGAAAATACCTGCTTATTTAAATCGTCCTCCTTTAAAGAGGAATCTCCCTCTGTTTCCTCCTCATCCTTTATCTTGGGTTCTTCCTCACTCTCCTCCGCCGGAGACGCGGAAACTAACAGCTGAGGCGTGATAACTTTAGCATAATAATCATTCTCTAAAATCCTGGCTGAGTAAGTAAACATATTATTAACCAGCGCCATCATATTAGCGGCATAATCCTGAGAAACTTCAGTCCCTGAAGCGGCGGTGAAAGTATTAGTATCAGCATTATAGCTTCCCTTTTCACTTAGCCAGCTGTGATCAGAAAATACCACTAAACCCTCACTATCGGAAAAAATATCACGTCCCATCAACAATCTGGAATCATAAGGTAAGCCAAAAAGATTGGATAATGTCGGCAAAATATCCAAAGAGCAACAAGGCTTTTCCACATACACAGGTTCTGTCATGGTATTATCCCACATTATCAAGGTAGAATGATAAAGCTCAAAGGTCGCGTCTACAGGGCCGCCGTTAAGTTCCTCTATCTCTTCTATCTCTAAGCCATAGGGATAATGATCACCGGAAATCACGATTAAAGTATCATCAAGTTTTCCTGCCGCTTCCAACTGAACCATTAAATTGGCTACAGCCTGATCCAATTCCATATTACAAGCGATATATGCTTTGCAAGCCTCCGAATAAGGCAGATCCGCTACTTCAGACTGGTGTTTCATGGCCATAGCGTTACCGCCAAAATTATACTCCAGATGACCGCTGACCGTCATATAATAGGTATGGAAATTTGCGTCATTAATATATTCCGGAACCGTAAGCTGCATCATTTCCACATCGCTCTCAGGCCAGGAAGAGGTCATATTCAAACCGTTGCCTACACCCTTATAATCATAGCCCATATTGGGATGACTCACATCTCTGCGATAGTAAGAATAGGAATGATCATGATAAGCTCTGGTACTATAGCCTATGGCCTTTAATTGATTGCCTAAACAAAAAGGCATATAATTAGAACCGCTTTGATAAAAACTCCAAACTCCAGCTTTGGGAATCAGACCTGTACAGGTGGTATACTCGCCATCACTGGTACTAACACCCCAAATTGGATTATAAAAGTTCTTAAAAACATAACCCTCATGAGCCATTTTATAAAGGATTGGGGTTTTTGCCTCATCCAACGCCCAAGAAGAAAAACCTTCAGCGCAGATCCAGATAAGATTCTTGCCCTCATACTTACCTGTATACTCGTTTTGCTTGGTTGGCGTTACGGAACTAAAATATTCATGCATATCCTTGATAACAGAATTTGTCTCACTGGCTATGAGGCTGTCAAAATCTATTTCTAAAACATTATCATCATATACACTGTCCTCTTCTGCCGGCTCATACGTCTCGGCAGCCAGGGCAGTGTCCTCCATACCTATAGTAAGATTTTTAAGATCAAGTCTATATGTGGTGAGACATCCAAAATTACTAACTGATAAAGTGGGGATAAAAGCGTTATTGTAAAGATAGCCGCGAGACATAACGCCGTTGTCAATAGATGATATTGCCGAAAAAATTCCTATTTGCGTAAGACCAATCATTAAAACAAGTCCTAAAATCTTATTTAAGGCTATTCTTTTAACCGGCACCCATTTTTTTGCCTGAAATGACCAAAAAAGCAGCGGTGCCAAACAGAGAAAAAGAGGAAGAAAGGAACTCCTCACACCGTTTAGAGCCGCTTGCCAAAAAGTCAGAGCTTTACCAGCACCGTTCAGTGAATAAAGAGTAAAATAAGCGCCAAAAATATAATAATAAACTACTTGTACCATAATGAGTACAGTAATAAGACCCAGTAAAATTACGCTGATGATCCTATTGATTCTCCCTGGCCATAAAGAGGAAAGAAGGACACAAACTAAAGCAATAGGAAGAGAGAGACATAAAATTATAAAAACATTGCTGTTCCAAAAGTCAGATACAGTCCAAAGGCGCAAAATAGCTTCAAGCCAAAGGATAGATAACAGAAAAAAACAACAGTACCGAAATATTGAATTTCTGACCAGAGCTACGACCCTATCTTTAATTTTTATAATAAGGCTTTTCATGACTATATCTCCTTTTACTTAACGAATATTTTAGCAAATTTAGTCGAAAAAAACAACTGCCTTGCCAAAAAGGGAAAAATTAACTAAAATAGCTTTAATAGTCAGATGCCAAAAGATATTTTTTATCAAGGTACTATGTTGTACATTTGTGGAGGTATTTTAATGGAAAATATAGACGACATTTTTACAGGTATGAAAAAATACTTTGATACGGATATCACTAAATCAGTATTTTTCCGTCAAAAACAATTAACAGCTTTAGAAACCAATATCAAAAAATACGAAAAGGAAATAATCGCCGCTCTAAAACAAGATCTCAATAAAGCGCCTCAGGAAAGCTATATGACCGAAATAGGCATTGTATTGGAAGAAATAAAATATACTATAAAACATTTAGCTAGCTGGACTAAAAAGAAACCACGCAGAATGCCTTTAAGTCAATTCGCCAGTACGGGTACGGTTTACTCAGAACCATACGGTATTGTATTGATTATTTCCCCCTGGAACTACCCTTTGCAGCTCACTCTATCCCCCCTTGTCGGCAGTATAGCGGCAGGCAACTGCGCCATAATAAAACCTTCTGAGTTTTCACCCCACACTTCCGCCGTAATAAGCAAGATAATAAAGGAAGCTTTCGAGGCTAATTATATTACTGTAATGGAAGGCGACATAACTATGAGCCAAAGCCTTTTACAGCAGCCTTTTGACTACATATTCTTTACTGGCAGCCCCAAAGTGGGAAAAATAGTTATGACCGCGGCGGCAAAACACCTTACCCCGGTAACTCTGGAACTAGGAGGGAAAAGCCCCTGTATCGTCCATGAATCAGCAGATATACCTATAACAGCTAAACGCATTGCCTTTGGTAAATTCCTCAATGCGGGACAGACCTGTGTCGCTCCAGATTATATTCTGGTTCATGAGTCAATAGAAGAACAACTCCTCTACTATCTAAAAAAGTATATAATAGGATTTTTAGGAGACTCACCTCTCACGAATGACGAATATCCTAAAATTATCACAGAACAACACTTTAAGCGCCTCATGGCTTTAATAGCAGAGGAAAATATCTTCTATGGCGGTATAGGAGACGCTGAAACAAGAAAAATAGAACCAACAATTCTCTCAAAGACAACCTGGGATGCGCCAGTTATGGCTGAAGAAATTTTCGGTCCAATACTCCCGGTTTTAACTTACAGCCGTACTGAACAAGCCATAATTGACATAAAAAAAAGGCCTAAACCCCTGGCTCTTTATATCTTCGCCAAAAATACAGCCTGGGAAAATGAAATCATTAACAGCTTATCCTTTGGCGGCGGCTGTATAAATGACACCATTACTCATCTGGTATCGCCTAAACTGCCCTTTGGCGGCGTGGGACAAAGTGGGATGGGAACCTATCACGGCAAATATTCCTTTGAAACCTTTAGCCATAAAAAAGCCATACTGCGGAAAAAATACCTGCCGGATATTGGTCTCCGCTATCACCCCTATTCTGAAAAAAAATTAAAGTGGATAAAACTCTTTATGCGCTAAAGCGAAAAATAAATATTATATTTCATTTATTCACAGGATTTTTCTTTTACGCCGTTAGTTTTTATGCTATAATAGTAAAGATAAATCACGCTAAGGAGACTATCAATGGAACATTCCATTTCAGAACAAATTCCCCCAGCCCAAAATCTGCCAGACCATGAAAGTCTCAAAAACAGATATTGTAAAGTCTGCTGGGAAAAGAAGGGTGAATATAGATGCCTCGGCGGTATGATCTGTGCTGACTGCTTAAAAAAATTACCCTATGAAATGCGGGGCGATCTTGACGACGTTTTTATCTATGACGTTATCAAAACCGCTAAACATTTCGATCTCCAGAGAGAAGCGGGTAAGGGAAAAAACATAATGGGACAGAATAACAGAAAAGATCAGGCTAAAAATGACAACGCGGGTCAATCAGAAAATGTATTGCCGGCAGCGAAAAAACCATCCTACTTTTATCTGCGCAATAAAAAAACCATCATCACAACTGCTGTTATAATAGGAGTTATAATTTTAGCGGCAATTTTAACCGGCGTTATACTCAGCACTTTACATAATGGGACAGATTCCCTTAACGCTGAGAAAATAGTCTTGCAATTAGAGGATCACGGCTTCCCCATAACGGAAACAGCTATCTTTGATCTCAAAACTGACAGCAATGGAATTACAGGCTTAGATGGAGAATATTCATCAAAAGCTGAGTTCTCTGACGAACGCTGTGATAATGCCCTCTCCTGCAGAATCGAAGTATTTAACAATGATAAGGACGCAGAAAAACGCAGGGAGTACTTGACAAAAAGCAATGAAGCCCAAGAAAATACAGACACAATATTTATTGTCGATAACGTCATAACTGTGTTAGACAGCAGCCTCAACACCAGCGATGCAGAAGAATATCAAAAAGCCATCACGGCCATTGTCAGGGGTGAGGATTACTCCACTCCCGCAGAAATTGAGGAAGATGGCAACGAAAAGGGCCTCCAGTCTTTACCTGGCATAACACCATAATTCACTAAGATAAGACCTTCATGAAAAAATAAATAGCTAAAAAGCATAGCCACTAAAGTGGCTATGCTTTTTAGCTATTTATGATGTTTCTGCGACCAGCGAATTAACATTTCTCCCACAACTAACACAATAATAGTACCACCTAAAAGAGAAAAACTGGCAAAATAAGAATTAGAAGCACCGGGACCCACAATGATTATAATAATGGTAAAAATAAGTATTAACTGTTCCAAACGGCCCAATATAGTTCCTAACCATGTGCCACCCGGTACTCTATAAGCTCCGGGCAGAGAAGGCACTTTCTCACGCAGTTTTAAAAAAGCTTGAAAATTAATGATATAGGGCATGAGAAAAATAATATTGGTAAAAGAAAACAATGTCCAAAATAGATCCTCGGCGCTGGCCGCAACAATGCCATAGGATACAGTCAAAACCGTAGCCACGCTTCCAGTAATAATCAACGCCCCTATCAGCGTAGCGTTTGTCTTATGACGAAGGCCGTATATCGGCGGCAATTCTTTGTCATCAGCGGCTCCGGCGGCTAAATGTCCAGCCGCCACAATCCAAGTAGTCGCCTGAATAAATAATATAACCAAAAAAACCGTACCAACACCGTATATGATTATACCTCTCAATCCCGTTGTTAAATCGGCAAAGAGAAAACAGTCCATAATGGCATCCATAATAGTCATATTTTCCGCCGGCACAATAATTAGTATGGATAAAACAGTAACTATATAAAGAGCGGATAATACAAACGCTGTGGAAATAGTAGCTTTAGGCACGTCTCTGGTGGGATTTTTAATTTTATTACCCATGGAGGACATAACCTCAAAACCTAAATAATTATATATTAACGCTGGGAAAAACAAAAAAGTTTCATTAAATTCTGGTTTAAGTGCGTCTAAAGACAAAGTATTGGCTGGTTCATTGCCTTTTACGAGAAATATCAGCGCCATAACTGCCATAGATAAAGCTATAACAATTTTTAATACAGCCCCTAAATTTGTGAGATTGGTAGTTTCTTTTAAAGGACGAAAACCATAAAGCACTATTAACCAAATTAAAGCCACTGCCATAATAATCTGGTAGATAAAACTCACTGATCCTAAAAATATCTGACAAAATACACCGACAGTAAAGATAGAGGTAGAAGAAAGCCAAATAGCGTTATTGGCCCAATAGAACCAGGACATCCTAGCACCCCATCTTTTGCCATAGGCCATTTTTACCCAAGCATACATACCACCTTCCGCTGGGTAGGAAGAGCCCATTTCCGCCATAATCAACCCGGAAGGAAAGAAAAACAAAATAGTTATAATGAGGGACCAGGTAACTGAAGAAGCTCCCATTGAGGCAACATGACCTACAGCGCCCAAAAAAAACATTACGCATATCATCCCGAGAAAAATATCACGTTGCCTCAACAACCCTTTGGTCTCCGTAAAGACGGTCTCTTTTTTTCTCATGAAGCGCCACCTACCTCAAAGTTAAAAATTTTCAGTACTAATACTGTCTATTTGTAGGACTCAGCATAAAAATAAACCAGCGTTTAAGTAAAAATCATTATTTTCATAACCCAACAAAATCCGCTTTTATATATTTGGGGCAGTATTACACCACCCCAAATATATACATAAACCTATCACTTGCCGGCCTTTTTCATACTGGTACGGTTCAATATTTCACCAACTATAAGAGAAACTACCGCTCCTATGACCACCGGCAAAGTATAACCCCAATCCACGGCGTTACCCGGTGACCAAAAGAATGAAATAATCGTAAAAATTAAAACCAGCTGACCCAAACGGCAGCAGAAAAAGGCAAAGCCATTGCCGCCAGGAAAACGGTAAGGTCTGGGGGTTTCGGGATCATTTTTTCGCAGACGAATAAAAGCGCTAAAGTTAATGATATAGGGAAGAAAATAAATAATAGTAGTAAAAGAAAATAAACTCCAGAATAAATCCTCAGCACTGCCAGCCATAAGGCCATAAACTACAAGAATGCCAGTGGAAACTAAGCCAATAATTAAAAGGGATCCTATAGGAGTTTGATGCTTGGGATGCATTTTGCCAAAAGCCTTGGGCAACTCGCCATTATGGGCTGCTTCCGAAGACATAACACAGGAAGCTCCTACCCAGGCCGGACCTGAAGCCAGCAAGGTATAAAGGAACATCAAACCTATTACCATCACAACAGCATTGACAAAAGCACCGTCACCTAAAGAAAAAATATAACAGTTTAATAAGCCTTCCACAACATCCATACCCTCATAAGGCACTATGGTAAGAATGGCCAAATAAGTAAGACAATTTAATATCACAATTATTATAGCGGCGGCTATAACATTTTTAGGAACGTCTTTTGCCGGGTTTTTCATCTGGCCGCCCATGGTACAAATAGCCTCGCAGCCGTTAAGATTATATATCAGCGCTGGGAAAAAAGCAAAAGACGCGCCTATAGTTGGCGCAAAACTTGACAGCGACATATTATTGACCGGCTCGCCGTTTTTAAACAAATAAATAACAGCGCAAATAATAAGACCGCAAACTATAGTAAGTTTAAATATGGCTCCAATGTTAATAACCCACTTTGATTCCTGGGTAGGACGCAAACCAATAAGAACATAAAGCCAAGTTACCCCTATAGCAATGGCAACAGTGGTGAACATACTCATTTCCGGATAAAAAAGCTGAGCTATGACCTGAGCTATAAAAATAGTAACAGATGGCACCCATATCGCATTATTAAGCCAATAATACCAGGAAGTTCTGGCTGCCCAGCGGTTACCCATACCGCGTTTTACCCAAGAATAAAGACCTCCCTCGTCTGGATAGGTAGAGCCTTCCTCGGCAATTAAGAGGGAAGTGGGCAAAAAGTACACTGCGGCGATAATTAAACACCAAATAACTACCGATGGCCCCATGGCTGCCGCAGGAGCCAAGGTATCCAAGAATAGCACGTACACAATAATGGCCAGAAAAATATCAAATCTCCCCAGAGCTTTAGCCTTCTGTGTATTTGCCTGCTGCTCTATAGACATAATATCATCTCCTTTTTACTTGATTTAAATGCCTGAATATTATCTTATAGCCGTTAAATCTAATATTAGTATTTAACAAAAGACGGTAACGACGGCGGATATGACGAACTAATACCCGCCGCCAAAACTGAAAGATAAACGTCCTCTTGATTTTTGCCAATCTGGAATTAGCGAATCCCTAAATCTTTTTCTTCTTTTTCTATAATTTCCCGGATCTCCTCTGCCGCGTCTGAGGTTAAAGGCTCCGGTTTATGTTCCTCTAATATTCTTCTGGCTTCGATATCGCACTTGGTTTTCAGATCCACCGAGCCTTCGGCTACCCAGTTTTCCATCATATTGCGATCTATAAATGTAGGACAAGATTGAAAGTCTCTCACTCTGGACATGGTAAGTTCCGCGGTCAGATGATTGCCCCCTGGACCCACTTCCTTAATAAGATCACAGGCAAGATTTTCATCGTCCACCGGTATGCCTTGGAGTACGTAGCGCACCATAGCCGCGAATTCATTGTCCATAACCATTTGTCCATAGCCTAAAGTAATACCGGATTCCAGCATCCCCAAACCGTAAATCAGATTGGCACCTGCCAATGCTGGCAATAGAGCGGTTAGGGTTTTTTCATGACCAGCCTGTATATCCGCTAATTTACTGTCAGCCTAAGAGCCGGCCACAAAACTAGGAATATTGTAAAATTGAGCCATACGGGCTACCGCCGCACTGATCATACCCAGCTCCGGACAGCCTACAGTAGCTATAGCGCGGCGTAAATCTAAAATAGTAGTAGAACTGCCATATGTACAGGGATTACCTGGATTTACCATCTGAATTAATACTATATTGGCGAGGATCTCAGCGTTATGTACCACTAATGTACCTACTAATGTTACAGGAGTAGATCCACCGGCCATGGCCATTGACAGGGGATTACAGGGCAGACCAACTTTGGCGTATTCCATAAGCATTTCTGTATTGCCTTTCCCTAAAGTTAAGGGACTTACAGGACAGCCTCCCCCTGAGATAATAGGACGATCTTTCAACTTATCTTCGCCGCCCACAATAGCCGCTGCCATATCTATGGCTAATTTAGCCTGATGAGCGTTATCCGCTCCCTGACGCTGATGTTTAGTAGTATTGCTGAGGGTAGCTTCAGCATTATGCAGCATAGCCACTCGTTCATCTTTGTCTCTGGCGTTTAAAGTCTGTTCAATAACATCAATATTATCCAGAGCGTCAACTAATTTGGCCACATCGCCAATATCTTTTTTGGTGGAAGGACGGCGTTCTCCAGTATAGGGATCTATAACCATAATCCCCTCGCCAAAAGTAAGGAAATTAACTCTTCTGCCTTCTAAAATGACATCATTTTTCGGATCTCTGCCCGCCAATAAAACTTTTGGCGGTGTTTTTCTAATCGCGTCTTCTACAATATAAGCGGGGATTTTAACTATTCTTTTATCCCAATCTACTCTACAGCCATTGGCCTCAAAAACTTCCATGGCGCTTTCGCTTTCACAAAAGACCCCTACTGTTTCTAAGATCTCAAGAGTATCTAAATGTACCTGATAAAGATCATCATCGCTTAAAATATTTAAACTAAAGCCCTGATAACCTGTGCCGCCGGCGCTATAATTTCTACGCATATCAATACCTCCATAAAATTACTTATCTTTTAAAACCTCTACAGCTTTAGCGGCAATCTTATCAAGTTCACTGTTGAGAGCCTCATCAAAAACAGGACCAGCATGAGACGCCAATATTTTATCAAGTTTCTCTCTGGCAGCAGCTCGATAATCTTTCCCAGCTTCAGCAAAAATAAAGGATTGAGAAGCTTTTTCTGTAAAAATATTCTCTTTAAAATGTTGGAAAGTATGTTCATGATCTAAGAAATTACCTCTGGGACCACGCTCGGAAATTACGTCTAAAGCCAAATGTTCATCATCTAAGGGGAATTGACGGAAATAAGCTTTGGCGTAACGACATACCTCCAAATCTAAAACTACATCTATTAATGACGAACTCAAACAGCTTTCTCTGGTACCCATCCAGCATGCTACATCAACTCTGGTCATCAGCTTCATGCCACAGCGGAAAATATTGCGTTCCAAACCAGCCACAGTGGAGAAATCCTTATATTCAACACTGCATCCCATGGCACTGGGCATTTCATAAAAGCGAGCCATATCCGTGTTGGCGGCGCTGAGAAGGACATATTCACTGTTTTCATAATCAATACCGCCGTCAAAAAGATTGGGAGCCCCAGCATCAGAAGAATAAAATACCCTGGCGTCTTCAGCGGCGCATTTAGCCACAGCATAACAAGCCAGAACCTCGGCGTTGACCAAGAGAATATCCGCGGCAAAGGTCGCCGGTGAAGTAGTTGTCATCTGAGGCAAAGACATGGGAACAATGGGAACACCATTTCTCGCTGAAACACAAATAGCGTCAGCTATACCTCCTTCTATAGCTAAAGGCGTGGTTGGCGCTGATAACAGAGAAAGAATGGGATTTTTTCTAAATTCAGCGGCGCCGCCGGCTATGGTTTGAGCAATAGCTACCTGATATTCAGCTAACTCACCTGAAGCGGAAGAACATTGGGTATGCTTACCAATATGCCTTAAAGCTATTTCCGTAGCTTTGAATTCCTGTAATTCGCCGCTGTACTCAGATGGCATCATCAACGGCCAAAAACAATCCATTTCTTTACTGTAGTCAGCCAATTTACACAGCTTAACTAAATCCTCGGCAGTAGAATAACGGTTTTTACCTGTATCCTCATCGTAAATATAAGGTACATAACCAGCGGTTGTACTGTAAGGATGGGTAACTGAGGGTACAGTAAGACGATATTTTTCAGTATAAGCGCCTAAAGGAAAGGCTTTAAGACGTAATTTTAAAAGATCTTCTATCATAGCTTTGGGAAAACGTACATTTTCGCCAACTACTTTAGCGCCTTTGGCCGCCAACATATTTCGTACATCCTCACTGCCGATAACAACGCCTACGGTTTCTAATAATTCTAAGGTTTTATTATGAATACATTCCTGTTCTCCAGCAGTAAGTAAAGATAATTTAGATTGCATTATTGTTACCTCCATAAAATAAATAATCTTTTAAACGCGTTTGACTATAAAAATTGCAAAAGACGTGCCACCGCAGATAACAAACTCTCTGTATTTTAAAAAATAAGCTTTTATAAACTATATAATCCCTGCTAAATATAGAAAAAATTTTTTTGAGTAAAAAGAAAAAAAGAAGGCTATTGCCTTCTTTTTTATACTATTACGCATCATTTATGATACATATATGATACAATACAGACTATATGCGATACATATAAGATACACTACAGAGACAGTGATAAATAATCCTCAGATCTCACCGTCCTCTCTAACCTTGGTTTTATGATAAAAAGTAGCTCTGGAAATACCTAACTTTTTTGCGGCTGCTGTGACATTGCCATGACATTCCCTTAAAACCCTAAGCAATTGGTGCCGTTCCTCATCTAAGGTTACGGCTTTTTCACTTTTTCTGATATCTGATATAGACGAAGCTGAAAAAATATTTTTACCAGAAAAATCCACATAAGCCTTATCCGTCTTATCCCAGCTGTCAGCGGCGGCTTCATCTTGACCTTGATAGTCCAATATATGCTGAGGAATATATTTACGAGTAATGGGATCGCCGCCGGAAAGATAAAGCATACGTTCTGCTACGTTCTGCAGTTCCCGAACATTACCAGGCCAGTCATAGCGCACCAAAACATCAAGAACGTCTGGTTCTATCAGTTCCAAGGCCTCTTCCGCCGGAATGCTTTTCATCAAAAAAGTGTTAAAAAGCAATAATATATCCTCTTTACGCTCTTTCAACGGCGGAATACGGAAATTAATAACATTGAGCCTATAATAAAGATCCTCACGAAAATTCTTTTCCATAACCTCGCCTAAAAGATTGCGGTTAGTGGCACAAATTATTCTGGCGTCTATGGGAATTTCTCTGTCACCACCCACCCTTGTTACTCTTCTTTCCTGAACTACACGGAGTAAAGCGATTTGCTGTTCCATAGGCATATCGCCTATCTCATCCAAAAATAAAGTGCCACCACTGGCCAACTCGAATTTCCCTGGTTTACCACCGTGTTTAGCACCAGTAAAGGCTCCTTCAGCGTAACCGAAAAGCTCGCTGGCAATCAATTCCCTGGGAATAGCACCGCAATTTACCGCTACAAAAGGACCCCTCCTCCTATTACTGCTATTATGAATAGATTGGGCGAACATCTCCTTACCTGTGCCGCTTTGACCCTCTATCAGTATATTACAATCACTGGCCGCCGCCTGTTTGGCCAAAAAAATCGCATCCTGTAACACAGTACTATTGGTAACTATATCTTTAAAAGTAAATCTTGCCTGAGCACCGCTCATGTGGTTAATCATATTGCGTACTTCAGTTATGGGCCGTAAAACCAAAATGGCCTCAGTAACAATATCTCCATCAGCCACTAAAGGCACGCCAGAAGCAACAAAAGACAAGGTTCCTTTTCCATGACAACAATTCATTTCCACATCTGTAAAAGACTGGTTTTTGCTTGTTAGACGATTCAAAGCGTTAGATTTAGGAGACAGTATATTATCATGAAAATAAACCGCCAAAATGTCCTGTTTATCACGCCAAATATCATTGGGACCATAATTCAAAAACTTAGACTCACCTTTATCATTAACAATTACTACCCCCTCGGAAATACCAGACAATATATTCTGAAGATAGAGATTGACATTTACCAGCTCCTTATTGGTGTCAGCCAATTCTTTAGTCCGCTGGTCAACCTGATGCTTCAACTCATCTTCCATATTTTTAAAACGAGTAATATCTCTGCCAACATCCTGATATTCCAAAATATTTCCGTTGTCATCATAAAAGCCCCGTCCTACACTCTCCATCCAGACAATAGAACCGTCTTTCTTTTTAACCCGATACTCATAGCGATAACTGGGATTTTGAGGATTTACCCCCTCCATCATTTTATAAATCTTACTCTTATCGTCATCATATACCAAATCCATGGTATCTTCACCCAGCATTTCTTCGGGAGTACAATCGTAAAATCTGCACAAAGCATCATTAACATAAGTAAGAGAATAATCAGGGGCGGAACGCTCTACAAGCTCTGTCATATTTTCCATAATCGAATCATATTGCTGTTTTCTTAACTTTAAACCGTGTATTTCCTTTTCCTGCTCCTTAATAATAGCTAATGCCTCACTCAAATTCTTAATCTGATCAATATCATAGGATAGTTTTCTATCTCCCATTTTAATATGTCCTCTCGCTATAATATCTTATTGTAAATCAAAGCCCCTCTTTTGTCCATAGAACCAGCTTTATGACTCATATCTGAAAAATCAACGATCAACATTTTCAGCTGCGTACAAAATTCACTAATTGACTACAATATTATACAATCCTATATAAAATATTACATGACTCAAAACAAAAAATTATACATCGACAAACAAAATCACGCAGCAAAATACCTGTTAAACAAAGCTTCAATAGATTAATTGGAAAATTTTGTCCTCAACTGGCATAAAAGTTGCTTAATATATTGTCATAGATTCGAATCAGCAACAAAAAAACAAAAACATACATTTAAGGAGGACAAAAACAATGCAGCGTTATCAATTAGTTACCGACAATGAAATTCAAATGATCCATGAAACTTCTTTAAAAATCATGGAAAATGTGGGTATTATTTTCAGTTATGAACCTGCCAGAGAAATTTTAGCTAAACACGGCGCCAAAGTCGAAGGCCATACTGTATTTTTCCCCAAAGAAATGGTGGAAAAATACTTAAAAACAGTACCGTCTTCCTTCACTCTTCACGGCAGAAATCCTCAGAAAAATGTAGAAATAAACACTCAGGATACCGCCTATGCCGGACCCTATGGCTCTCCCTATGTCCTGGATATGGATAACGGCCGCCGCTACGGTACCTTAGATGATTTTATCAAAATCGTAAAATTAGTAAATGATCTGGACAATATTGATATCCAAAGCCATATTTCCTGTGAAGCCAATGATGTTGACGCGGCAATTCGTCACAATGTAATGACCTACAATACTTTAAAATACAGCGATAAACCCTTGATGGGCAGCGTATTAGGCTATGAAGCCGCCAAACAATCTATAGAAATGGCAGCCATGGTATTTGGCGGCTTAGATGTTATCAAAGAAAAACCTGTTATGGCCTCTATTCCCTGTACTCTCACACCTCTCAGTTACGACGATAAAATGGCCGGCGCTATTATCGCTTACGCGGAATTCGGTCAAGCCCAGCTGGTAAACTCTCTCTCCATCTCCGGCGCCACGACGCCGGCCACTATCGCCGGTACTGTAGCCTTGCAAAACGCTGAAGTTTTGGCCGGCATAGTCTTAGCCCAATGCGTCAATCCAGGTTGTCCCATAGTTTATTCAGCCTCAGCATCCAACGCGGAAATGAGCAATGGCGCCCTCTCTATAGGCTCTCCTGAAGACGCCATCTTCTCCCTGGTTAACGGGCAATTAGCTAAATTCTATAACATACCCTGCCGTATCAGCGGCGCCCTCTCTGACGCCAAAACATATGATGTACAAGCGGCCTTTGAATCAGCCGTTACCATTATGATGGCACAGATGGCCGGCGGCAACTTTATTCTCCATTCCGCCGGCATCATAGAAACCTATAACTGCACCTCCTTTGAGAAACTCATTATCGACAATGAAGTTTTAGGCTATATCAAACATATCGCCAAGGGCTGCCCAGTAAACGAAGACACCCTGGCTTATGACGCCATCGCCGAAGTAGGACCGCAAGGCCAATTCCTCACCCATGAACATACCTTCACTCACTTTAGAGATACCTTCTATCGTCCCTTCATAACAGACAGAAGCAATGCCGAACAATGGAAGGCAGAGGGCAGCGTTCCCATGGATAAAAAAGCCAACGCTAAATGGAAACAAATGTTAGTGGATTACAAAGAACCCTCCTTAGATCCGGATATAGACGCCGCTTTACGTAAATATATTGACGAACACTAAAAATATAGGTGGGAGGAAAGCTGTATTACATAGTTTTCCTCCCGCCTCAGGAATCAAATACCATGCTTAGGTTTACACAATATGAGATTTAGGAGGGAGGAATATAATGAATAAATTCGGATTCAGAAATTTAATGGTATTCATCATTTTAAGCGCCAGTGTAGCTATTGCCTATCAGCTGCCATATCTCAGGTATACCTTTTACGACCAAATGATGGTTAGTCTCCAATTAAACAATACCCAAATGGGGGTTTTAGCTACCGCCGTTAACCTGACAAGTGTTATATGTTACCCAATCGGCGGGTTTATAGCCAACAGATTTTCTTTAAGATCCTTAATCTGCATAACTTTAGCTGCCTTCGTTGGTTTAACAATCTGGTTCGCCTTTACCACAAACTATATTATGCTTCTTATCATCCATATTCTTTACGGCTTCTTCGGTATCGCTACTTTGTGGTCGGCTTACTTAAACGGCATACGTAACCTGGGCAATAAAGATAATCAAAGCAAACTTTTCGGCAGCAGCGAGGCAACCCGCGGTATAATTCAAACCATCATGGGTTTTGCTTTTCTCGGCATCATGGGCGCTATGAGCACACCGGAAATGGGCTTTAAAACCTTATTATTAGTAGGAAGCGGCATTACGGCAGTATTTTTCATCCTGGCAATATTCTTTATGCCGAAAAAACAGGAAAATCAAAATGATAATATAAACGAAGAGGGAAAAGGCAGCTTTACCATAGTTGATGTTCTTAAAAATAAAGGGGTTTGGATCACTATTATTATGATTATGGGAGCTTACATGTCATGGAGCCTGGGGAACGGTTATTTGACCACCTATACCGTGCAGGTACTGGATATCTCCACTTCCTTAGCCTCAACCCTGGGAATTATCAGAAGCTATATCATCGTTTTCCTCGCCGGTTTCCTGGGCGGCTATATTTTAGACAAATTCAGCTTTAAAGGCAAAGCCTTCCTTATCATGTTTACCTTAGTGATAATCACTCTCTTAGGCGTAATGCTAACAAGCAAGGTAGTCCCCATCTGTGTAGGCCTGACTCTGGTAATAGCTTTTATCGCCAATGTCATGAAATCCACCTACTGGTCTGTTATGGGACAAGCCGGTATACCGGTAAAGATGACACCCTTGGCCACCGGCGTAATTTCCTTTATCGCTTTTATACCAGACTTGTTAATCACTCCAGTCTGCGGTGTTTGGCTGGATCAGGCTACAGCCGCTGGCAACATAGCCACTGGCTTCAATAAAATATTTATAGTCCTGATTATATTCTCTGTCATTGGCATAGCAGCCAGCATTATGCTGACCAAGAGAACAAAGAAAATCAACTTAGAGTTAAAGGGAACTGAGACAGCAGAGCTATAAATATCTTGGGGGAAATTATGTATCATAATTTCCCCCTAAAATTAAGAAAGGGTTGAGTTTTATGAAAATTTTAGGGAAAGTTGATAAAACGATCTTTTCTACAACCGTAGTCATATACCTCTTAATTTTTCTTTTTATTTTAGCGGCACCATCCATCGCCGCTAAAACTATAAGCTCCATTATGGACTTCACCCTAAATACTGTGGGCTGGGTCTATATCATTGCTTATGCATTTATTATCATTACTTTTCTGTTTATAGGTATCAGCAAATATGGCTCTATGAAACTGGGGCAAAAAGACGATAAACCAGAATTTTCCTTCTTCAGCTGGATGGGCATGCTTTTCGGTGCTGGACTCGGTGTCGGTCTGGTTTTTTATGGAGTATCAGAACCTGTCAGCCATTTTATGATTCCGCCTTTTGCCACAGCCGGCACAGCAGAAGCCGCCGCTGACGCCATGCGGACTACTTTTTTCCACTGGAGTTTTCTCCCCTGGGCAGTCTATGGCATGAGCGGACTCTGTATCGGCTATTTCGCCCACAAAAAAGGACTGCCCAAATTAGTAAGTTCTACTTTCGCGCCAACCTTAGGGGAAAAGGGCATAAAAGGTCCTGTGGGCAAAATCATCGACGCCTTCTCTTTGATCGCCATTATCTGCGGGGTGTCAATGTCTTTAGGCTTCGCTACTACTCAGCTAAGCAGCGGACTTAATCTGCAATACGGCTTAGATAACTCCTTCATAGTGATAAGCGGCATAACGATTTTAGTAGGCCTCATAGCCACACTCTCCTGTATCAGCGGTGTGGAAAAAGGCATTAAATATATCAGCGACGGCAATATGTATATTGTTTTATTCTTTCTTGCCTTTACCTTAATTTTTGGTTCAACTACTTATCTCCTTAATTCTTTCTTCGAAAATTTCGGTGATTTAATCGGCAATTTACCCTGGATGCTATTTTATCTTGACAGCTACGATATTGTGGAAACCAATACAGGTTTCAACTGGGTAGGAGGCTGGACCATAATGTACTGGGCCTGGTGGGTGGCTTTCGCTCCCTTTGTCGGCGGCTTTCTGGCTCGTATATCAAAAGGCCGGACAATACGTGAGTTTGTCTTAGCCTGCACTTTCGTGCCTGGATTACTCTGCTGTCTCTGGTTCACCTTCTTCGGCGGTGAGGCAATACATATGGATTTGGTGGACAACGTTGGTATCGGTAAAATAATAATGGAAAATACTGATAATTCTTTATTTGTCTTTTTAAGCTATATGCCAGCTGCCAAATTCACAATTCCCTTAGCTATGCTGCTAATCGTTACCTTAATCGTAACCTCGGTTAATTCCGCCACCTATGTAGCCGGGACTTTCAGTGCCGGCGGTGAAAGTACACCCTCTTTAGGGATAAGAGCCTTTTGGGGCGTATTTATCGTGGCCAATGCTATAGCTTTTATGGCCATAGGAGGTCTGGGAACTCTTAAAAACGCGGCTATAGTTTTAGCTTTTCCCTTCATAATAATTACTGTATTAATGATCCTCAACTTATTTAAAGACATGAAAAAAACATACATGGAAGAAAATCAAAATTAGATTAAAATAACTAAAAGCTTAAAAATTAATAATTGTGGAATAATAAAGCTCAATTATATTTGTATCTAATCATATTATCAGATATACTGTATTTAAAGTGATGAGGAAAGGATGGGGACAAGTATGACGCGAAAGATCAAAGATTTTCTCAGAGAACACCCCTATTTCTCTGATATTCTTAACCGCCTCAGTGACGCCGTCTATATTTGTGATACGGAAGGGAAACTTATCTTTATTAATACCGCCGCTGAAAAATTAGACGGCTATCTTTTGAAGGATATTTACGAACGCCCCACCCAAGAACTTTATGGTTTAGATGAAACCAATAGCCCTATGCTAAAAGCTTTAAAATCAGAAAAACCCGTGATTGACTCGGTATTTCGTTACTATATCAACGGTAAAGAAATAATACAGCTCTGTAACGCCGCGCCTCTCCATTATGAAGGAAAAATTATTGGGGCTTATACCGTACAAAGAGATGTGACTAAAATAAAAGATATTATCGAAAGAAACATCTCCTTACAGCAAAAACTCTTTGACGGACAAGATAAAATAGGAGAAAAATCTATGGGGCTGGAGGAAAATTTCTCAATGCTGCTGGGAGAAGATCCTAAATTTCAGGACTGTAAACGCATGGCACTTTTAGCGGCACAAAATGATTCCTCCGTAATGATTACAGCTGAAACAGGCTGCGGTAAAGAAATGTTCGCTAAATGCATACACAACAGCAGCAATAGAAAAGATGGCCCCTTCCTGGCGTTAAACTGTGCCGCCATACCGGAAAACCTATTGGAAAGCCTCTTATTCGGCACAGCCAAAGGAGCTTTTACCGGTGCCGTGGAAAGAGAAGGACTCTTTGAGCAAGCCCAGGGCGGTACTTTATTTCTCGACGAAATCAACTCCATGCCCTTGGCTTCTCAATCAAAGTTACTTCGGGTACTGGAAGAAAAAACAGTACAGCATCTTGGCAGCAAAGAAAGAATTAAGGTTGATGTACGCATAATCAGCAGCAGTAATGTCCTGCCTAAAGAAGCTATAGATAAAAAACTAATCCGGGCTGACCTTTTTTATCGTTTGGCGGTAGTCAATATTATTGTACCCCCTTTGGCTCAGCGGCAAGGTGATGTCTTTATTCTGGCCAACCATTTCATTAGCGTCTATAATGAACGCTTTCATAAACATATAATGGGATTAGACGATGAGGTTCTCTCCTTTTTTCTCAATTTTAATTGGCCTGGTAATGTGCGTCAGCTTAAACACTGTATAGAATCAGCCATGAATTTTGTCACCGATGAAGATTATACTATTAAAAAACATCACCTGCCACCCTATTTACTTAGGGAAGAAGATGAACATTTCAGCGGCTACCGGCAAAAAATCAACCGCGAAACAATCTCAATATCGGAAACACCTCTTAAACAAGAATCAACTATTCATTTACCAATTAATCTTCAAGATAATCAAGGGGAAAATCCTGAAGATACAGAATTACATATCTTCGACTCTATAAGAGAAAACGAAAAAGAACGTATTATTCAGGCCTTGATTGAATGTAACGGTAATGTAAGCAAAACAGCTAAATCTTTAGGAATGGGACGCCAATCCCTGATTTACCGCCTAAAAAAATACAATATAAAATAATCTTCAGGAAACAAAAATTATACTAAGCTAAAAGACGCTATTAATAGCGTCTTTTTTTATCAATGCACAACTAAGAAATTTTTACCTATTAAATATATACTGTTGTACAGCTGCGGCTGGACTTCTCTCTACATCAATCCAGCATCTTTTATGATAGTCGTATGAAACTGGAATTAACATTATAAAACTCACTGGAATATACTATATGAGATTAACTGTAAAAGCGGAGGTGCCTCTTGTCTACATATAATAATTTTTATAGGGGAAACCGCGGTTATCATTCCTACTTTTGTCCTTATAACCGTCATCATCATAAAAATATACCAGGACCCACCGGTGCCACTGGACCTATGGGACCACAAGGACCCCAAGGAATCCAGGGAATTCAGGGGATTCAGGGGGATATAGGCTCAACCGGTCCGAGAGGACCAAGAGGATGCCCCGGCGTAAAAGGAGCGACAGGAGCTACAGGTTCTACTGGCCCTACCGGAGCTACCGGCACTACAGGAGCGACAGGAGCTACGGGAGCTACGGGACCCACAGGGGAAGCTGGAGCGACAGGAGCTCAAGGTATTCAAGGAGAACATGGTATTACAGGAAACACAGGCAATACTGGTGCCACTGGAGCTACAGGCCCCCAAGGTGAACAGGGATTACGGGGAATACAAGGAGATACGGGAGCTACTGGGGCTACTGGGGCTACTGGACCCACTGGAGCTACGGGACCTACCGGGGTCACGGGAGCTGCCGGCGTAGAAGGCCAACAAGGACCTACTGGCAATACAGGAGCAACAGGGTCACAGGGAATACAGGGAGAACGAGGTAGTACAGGGGCTACAGGACCTACCGGAGCTACCGGAGCTACCGGAGCTACGGGACCTGCCGGACTTCAAGGACTCCAAGGTGAAAAAGGAATCACTGGTGCCACGGGACCTACCGGAGCCACAGGAAATACGGGGCCTATGGGACCTATAGGACCTACAGGAATAGGAACGAGAGGGACAGAAGGAAGTACTGGTCCAACAGGGCCTACGGGACCTACTGGCAATACAGGCGCCACTGGACCCCAAGGAGTACAAGGGCTTCAAGGAATACAGGGGAATACTGGAGCTACGGGACCTACAGGACCTACAGGCAACACCGGCGCCACTGGCTCCCAAGGAGTACAAGGTATTCAAGGGCTTCAAGGAATACAGGGTAATACTGGAGCCACGGGACCTACAGGTCCCCAGGGTCCTAAAGGGGATACAGGAGCTACCGGAGCCCAGGGTGTGCAGGGACTCCAAGGTTTACAAGGTGAAAAAGGCGATATGGGAGCTACTGGAGCTACTGGACCTGCCGGCGAAGTTCCCGATGATAGTTTTGCATCTTTCATAAATACCCAATACACCCTGACACAAGGCAGCCTGATTACAATGTATCCTGACATTACTGATACCACTGGTAATATTGGTATGTCAGATCAGCAGCGTATAACACTAAAGCCAGGTTATTACTTGATTTCTTATAAAGTATCAGCCCTTTTTAGAACTCCTAATTACATGCAAATCACCCCTTATTATAATGGAGTTGGTCATTTAGAAGCAGGCATATATTTCGCTACCAGTGCTGACGGATCCAGTGCCTGTGGGTCAGCCTTTATTATTTTATATGCTCCCACAGAAACAGTATTTACTCTAAATTACAGTGGCTCCGCCAACGCAACTGACGGTGATATCAATTTAACTGTCTTAAAATTGCGTCGTTCTGTATAACAATAATGCATAAGGAAAACAATGATGGATTATTCTTTATGTTAAAGTGTTAAGCCTATAAAAATATGTGATACGGCTATAATAATAAAAAAGCAAGGAACGTGACTATACATTTATCTCGTTCCTTGCTTAAATTTTGCGGCTTTATTACAATACAGTAATATTAGTGATAAGACGGGTCTAAAAACTTAGCCAGCAAGCTCTTGCCGTCTGGGAAAAAGACTCCCTGCTTTTTAGCTGTTGCCTCACAATGAGCCACAGTCTTATCTAATTTATGATAACGGCTGTCAAAAATCATAAAGGGAATTGGTTCCCGGCTATGAGTACGAATTTCTAAAGGTGTGGCATGGTCTGGCATCACCATAATCCGATAATCCTCACCTAAGGTTTTAACGGCCTCAAGAATAGGCGGTATAGTTTCTTTATCTATTCGTTCTATAGCGCTTATTTTCTTGTCCAGTTTACCTTGATGGCCGCTTTCATCAGGGGCTTCAACATGCACAAAGACGAATTCTCCGCCGCCTTTGAGATAAGCCGCCGCCAAATCGCCTTTGCCGCGGAAATCTGTTTCAACTCCGCCGGTAGCAGAGGCTAAATATAGTATATCCATATCAGCACTTATACCTATACCCCTTATTAAATCAACACCGCTTATGACACCGCCCTTTAGACCATATCTTTCTTCAAAAGACGGCAGCTCCGCTTTTACACCTGGCCCCCATAACCATAAAGCATTAGCTTGTTTTTCTCCTTTTGCGGCTTTTTCCTTATTGTAAGGATGCTCCCGCAGAAGTTCATGGGCTTTATGCATAAACTTAACAGCTGCTTCCCGTCCACTGCCCTGTGGCAAGTTATCACCTACCTTTTGATCCATAATCTCGTGGGCGGGATTAAACTGCGTATCCATAGGTCCTCCGTGCCACAGCAAAATATTACGAAAAGATACGCTGGGGAAAATTTCCATAGCCTCGCTGTTTAGGGAATCTCTTACGTCAGCTATAAGACGATGAGCGTCTTCTGTGGCAATCTCACCACCGCTGTAATCCACAAGAATTTTATCCTCAAATTCACCGTCACCTGATAAGGTAACTAAATTTGCCCGCAGGGTCATATCGCCTCCGCCGATGGGAACACCAGCTGAAATAGCCTCCAGAGAGGAACGGCCTTTATAAAACTGACTGGGCGGATAACCTAAAACCGAAAGATTTGCCACATCCGAACCAGGAGAGAATCCCTCTGGTACAGTTTGGCATAAACCTGTAATGCCACCAGCTGCCATAGCGTTTGTATTTGGCTTATCCGCTACGGCCATTGGAGTCTTGCCGCCTAATTCTTCGATAGGCCAATCAGCCATACCATCAGCAAGTATAAAAATATATTTCATCTCAGCGCCTCGTTTCTTTTATTTTCTATATAAAGTATAGCTAAAAATAATAATACTGACAAGTGTAATTTCATACTCATTTGTCTTTTCCCCTTTACAAAAGGTAAATTATGATTATTTTTTGTTTAAAATTACAGGAAAGACATAAATTATTAAAATACCCGCCATCTATAGACATCATTTTCCAAGAGCACAGGGAAAATCAGAGATGGAAAAAAATTTCACTAAAAAGTCGCCCTAATAAATATAAAAATTACGCTGACAAGAAAGAAAAAATATTATATAATAATATTTACAATATTTTTAGGAAATTTTTAGTTTTAGCTTAACACTACTTAGTTAGTTAAATATATAAGGAGGAAAAGAAATGTTGGAGATAAGAACCCATGGCCGCGGCGGACAAGGCGTCGTCACCTATGGCGATGTTCTGGCTCAAGCCGGGTTAAATGCCGGCTTCCAAGTTCAAACTCTGCCATTTTTCGGCGTTGAACGACGGGGAGCATCTATCAGAGCCCTGCTGCGTTTAAGTAAAGAAGAAATAAAGAAACGTTCCCAGTGCTATAACCCTGATATTTTAGTTCTCTTTAATGATAATCAGCTTGAGGAAGCCAGATCAATAGGTAACTGTGATAAGGCGGTAATTGTCTTTAACAGTCCCAACCGTGAGCATCCCGTAGACGAGTACTGGGTAGTAGACGCTGAGGCCATCGCCTATGAATACTCTTTGACCCACGGCGATGACGTATTTATTAATATAGTCATGGCCGGAGCTTTAGCCAAAGTTCTGCGCTTATCAGAAAAGGATTTGACTGAAGCCATAAAAACGATCCGCGGTGTTAAAGACGATGACCCCAACATTAAAGCCGCCTTAAAGGCTTATTCCGTCATAACCAAGGTAGGAGGTGACGACTGATGCTCCATAAAACAAGGGAAGAATTCCCACCGTATTATGCGCTGTCAGTACCGCAAAAGGGAGCTGGCGGTAAAACCGGTTCCTGGCGTCATAAACGTCCCATAATAGATAAAGAAAAATGTACAGAATGCTGTTTCTGCTATATTTATTGTCCTGAGGGCGTGGTATCCAAAACCCAGGAAATAGACTATGAATACTGTAAAGGCTGCGGCGTCTGCGCCGAGGAGTGTCCTGCCAAAGCCATAACCATGGAAAAGGAGGCGGAATAAATGAGTGAAAAGCTTTTAACCACCGGCAACGGCGCGGCAGCCTTAGCTGTAACCCAGGCCAAAGTTGACTTTATCGCCGCCTACCCTATTACACCTCAAACTTCTGTAGCTGAAAAACTTTCCGAATATATAGCCAAAGGCCAGTTAGACGCCGGCTATCTTGCTGTAGAATCAGAGCATAGCGCTCTGTCATCAGTAGCTGCCGCCAGTTTAGCGGGAGCACGGGTATTTACCGCTACATCTTCTCAGGGGCTCCTCTATATGCACGAAATAATTCACTATGTTGCCGGCGGCAGACTCCCGGTAGTTATGGTCAACGTAAACCGTGCTGTCTGTCCTCCCTGGTCTTTATATGTGGATCACCACGACGCTCTCTCTCAAAGAGATACTGGCTGGCTGCAGTTTTTCTGCTGTGACACCCAGGAAATCTATGATACTATTTTACAAGCTTATTACATAGCGGAAAAAATACATCTGCCGGTTATGGTAAATTACGATGGTTTCTTGTTATCACATTCCATGATGGCAATAGATACCAATACCCAAGAGGAAACCGACTCCTTCCTGCCGCCTCTTAAGGTAGAGTGGAGTTTAGCGCCGGAATATGGTGTGGCAACCTTTGGCAATGTCACGCCTACGGAAGAATATACTCCCTATCGCCAAGCACTCCAGGATACTATGGATACAGCGGATACTGTCATTAGAGAAGCGGCTGATAAATATCAAACGGTTACCGGCAGACATCATGGCTATTCCATTCAGGGCTACAAGTTAGACGATGCTGAATATTTTCTGATCGCTATGGGTTCTATGGCTAAGGAAATGGAAGTAGCCGCTGATCTCTTGAGAGAAGAAGGCATAAAAGCCGGGGTTTTAAGAATCCGTGTTTTCCGTCCTTTCCCAGCCAAAGAAATTATTGCAGTGTTGCCTCAAAAAGCTACTGCCATTGTCTTTGACCGAGACTTTGGTTTCGGTTCCCACGGCGGCATAGTATGTCAGGAATTAAAAAGCGCCCTTTATGATAGCGGTAAAAATATAGCCATCAAAGGACTTACCTGCGGCTTAGGCGGCGAAGATCTGCCGGCTAAATACTTAGCGGCTTTAGCTAAAGAAAATATTGAAGGGCAGGTGAAATAAAATGACTAAAATTAAGGATCTTAATGATTTTGAATTAGTACAAGCTGGTTCCGGAGCCTGTGCCGGCTGCCCCTCAACTATGGCTTTACGCATAGTCGGCAAAGCTCTGGGAGAAAACAGCGTTATGCTGATGACGCCATCCTGTGCCGTGGCCTCTATTGGGCTCCTGCCTAAAAGCTGTTATGACGTGCCAGTACAAAATATCTGTTTCGCCTCAGCGGGAGCTTCCGGCGGCGGTGTCGCTATGGCTTTAGATGTTCTTTACAAGAAGGGCCGAATCAAGGAGAAACCAACCGTCTTCAACTGGACCGGCGACGGCGGCACCTACGACATAGGCTTTCAGGGCATTTCCGCGGCGGCGGAAAGAAATGATAACTATATCCAATTCTGCTACAATAACGAAGCCTATTCCAACACCGGCGTCCAAAGAAGCGGTGCCACACCAAGATACGCCCTGACCACTAATACCCCTCTGGGTAAGGAAAGCGCCAAAAAGAATATGGCCCTCCTGATGCTGGATCATCAAATACCTTATGTAGCCACTGCCAGCTTAGCTTATCCTCTGGATCTATACCGAAAAGTTGAACGAGCTAAAAATATTAAAGGCTTCCGCTATATCGAAATATTGGCGCCTTGTCACCCTGGCTGGAAATTAAATCAAAATGAAACAGTTAAGTACAGCCGTCTGGCGGTAAAAACAAAATCCTGGCTCCTTTGGGAGGCGGAAAATGGTAAAGTCGAGTTAAATAATCCCACCAAGAATTTGGTAAACGGTAAAATTAATGCTGAACCTATCGAAAACTACATAGCTGGACAGGGACGTTTCAAACATATCATGAAAAGCGCGGAAAAGGAAAAATTCCTGAAACAAATCGAGGCTGATAATGAAGCCGGCTTGCAACTTTTGTTAGAGCGTATCACAGACTAATAAGAATAAGGAGGAGATAGTAAAATACTATCTCCTCCTTATGTTTATGCCCTGTCACCATAAAAACTAACCAATATTTAGTCACCAAAGGAAATATCCAACATGCGGGCGGTTCTCACTAATTCACCCTGAGGATCTACGGATTTTAGTACCTTAATGGCCGTGGCTAAAGGTACTGTAGTTACTTTATTATTGTGTAAGCGCACCATAACATCACTTTCACCTCTGACTGCCGCCTCTAAAGCAGCTACACCGTAACGTGACGATAAAATACGGTCAAAGGGAGCCGGGCTGCCTCCTCTCTGCAAATGTCCCAATACTGTATTCCT
>CAWVFN010000082.1:0-14591 GCA_963928475.1 Bacillota bacterium | reverse complement strand
AATACATTACTTTTTTTATAATTTGAAGAAGTTCATTAAGCCAAAGCAGATAGTTTTCCACAAGGGTCTCCGCTTCTATCCATTTGTCTTCTTCTCTCAATTTAGAGGTAATGCGCCATGATTTTGCAATGGTGCCATTGCTTTCATGATAATAATCATAAGCGTCCTTAATGGCCTTAAACATCAAATCTCCTTTTAAGGCGTTATCATCAAAGACTAATAAAGCGTCATTTACGATGTCCTGCTTTTGTCGCAAATTATCAGCGCTAATGTTATTATTAAAAAGGCCAGGAAAAGTTGCCAGCTTGGACATTTGTCCCAGAAATTTTTTCGTATCAGCCATCAATGTCACATGATCAAAAAAAGATAAAGTAAAACCTAAATTTTCCTCAGCGACTTTATCAAGCTGGTGAGCCTCATCAATTACTAAATAATCGCAGCTCGGCAAGGTACCTGATCCCATCATCGCGTCTATCAATAACAAGGAATGATTTATTATAATCAGATGTGAGTTTTCTGCCTTTTTGCGAATTTTGTGGACAAAACATTTGGTGCGGAAATAAGGGCACCGCCCCTTAAGGCAAGTTTCCGCATTGGCGGAAAACTTTTGCCATTCCCTTCTTTCAAAGCCATTAAGGTTAAGAACATCCACATCTCCATCGACAGTTTGAGCTACCCAAGGTAAGAGCGAAGCCATAAATATGGGATTTTCAATATCGTTTTCGTTAAAGGCATTATACCATTTACGATAACATAAATAGTGATTTCTACCCTTAACCAACACTGAGCGAAGTTCGCCGTTAAATACCTTGTTGATATCAGGAATGTCCTTTTCTATTATCTGATCTTGCAGATGAATAGTGTGTGTACTGATTATTACCTGGCTATTGCTTTCATAGGCCAAGAGAGCAGCGGGGACAAGATAAGCAATGGTTTTACCAGTACCTGTACCAGCTTCTGCCAAAAGAAAAGAGCCGGAGTTAAAGGCCTCCCCTGTTTTGAGAGCCATTTCTCTTTGCTGAGGCCTGGGACAATATTCATCAACATATTTTCTCAATCCATCTTCATCATCTAAAAGGTATTTAATCCTTTCTGGGCTTATTATGTATGACTCATCAGGTTGGGACAGTTCATCTTGGGGTTCCTGTTTAATTTGGGGCGGAAGATAGCGGGAAGCTAATATCTCTGGCTCAAATTCTCTGAGAAAATCACCATAAACTGGGTAAGATGGCTCCAATATTTCTATTAAAGCCGCAATAATACCCTTATCAATATGAGATAATTCAGTTGTTATAGCGTTATAGAGCAACTCTGTGGCTCTGGCGTCTCCTAAGGCTCTATGAGGCGCTTCATTAACTAAATTGAGAGCCTCAACAATATTAGATAGAGAATAACTGCCTAAATGGGGAAATGCTATTTTCGCCAATACGATAGTATCTAACCAGTCAATTTGCTCAAAACCAGTAAATTTTCTGAGAAAACCGGCTTCAAAACTGGCATTGTGAGCTATGGGAACGGCATTAGCTATAAAACTGCAAAACTCTGGAGCTATATCATCTATGCGGGGCTGTCCTGCCAGCATTTCATCGGTAATACCTGTCAAATCAGTAATAATGTGATTTAACGGTACACCGGGATCTACTAAAGTAGAGAACTCTTCTCTATTACCATAATCGTCGATCCGTACTGCTCCAATTTCTATTATTTTATCATGTTTACAGTCTATCCCTGTAGTTTCTAAATCTATTATTATTCTATCCATCATTTCCTCCCGCCGAATAATAATAGTATATCACAAATTATCTAAAAACTAAATAAAATAAGCACTGCTTTAACAGTGCTTATTATTTTTATAAGATTATGCAGATGATACCGCCGCCGCCATGATTTACCATTCGTTCTAAGGTCAGCCTCAGTTTATCCTGAGCTTTTTCCGGCATGGTACAGAGCTTGCCATCAATTCCCTCTTGCACTAAATCATATAGTGATTTGCCAAATACATTTGTCTCCCACATTTTCTGGGGATTTTCAGCGAATTCATCCATAATGTAATTAGCCAATTCCTCACATTGTTTTTCAGTGCCCACTAAAGGAGTTATTTCTGTGGAGATATCAGCTCTGATAAGATGATAACTAGGAGCCATGGCTTTCAGTCTAACGCCAAAACGTCCGCCCTCTTTCAATAATTCTGGTTCGTCTAACTGCATCTCATCCAAACAGGGAGAAACTATGCCATAACCATTTTCCCGTACTTCAGCCATTGCGTCTTTTACCTTGTCCCATTCCCTATGAGAAACTGAATAATTTTTAATCAGACGCATTATTGTTTGATCGCCTAAAATAGGCTCACCGGCAAATTCCGCTAAGATTTTATAATAGTAACTTTTATCAATGGCAACATCTAAAGTAGATGTGCCAGTACTTAGATCCATAGATGTTAATCTGGCATTTTCCGCCTCATCTATAGCCGCTAATGACGCTATACCATTATCTAAATCACTTACTCTATTTATTGAGTCAATAATATTATAAATATCTTTTTCCAAATGACTCCTTAGCCAATGTCCATTATCTAACTCTTTGATCCAGCCAGGCAGAGTAACATTTACCTCAGAAACAGGGAATTCATAGAGGGATTCCCGTAAAATAGCTATAACGTCTTCATATTCCATGTTTACGGCGTCTACGGGTATTACCGATACATCATATTTACCGCGCAAATTTTCCGCTAAATCCTGAGTTGATTCACTAAAAGGTTCTGTAGAATTAAGAACTACCACAAAGGGCTTATCAATGTCTTTTAGCTCAGAAATAGCTCTTTCTTCCGCTTCCAGATAGGAGTCTCTGTCTATATTGGTGATACTTCCATCAGTAGTAACCAAAATACCAATAGTAGAATGGTCATGGATTACTTTTCTGGTGCCGATTTCCGCGGCTTCCTCAAAGGTCATTTCCTCATCGCTCCAGGGGGAACGCACCATGCGGGGCTCTTCTCCTTCTGCGAAGCCTAATACGCCTGGGACTGTATAGCCTACACAATCTACCATCCTGACCCGCATATCAATGCCTTCACTCACATTGATTTCCACAGCTTTAGACGGAATAAATTTTGGTTCCGTTGTCATTATTGTTTTGCCGGCACCGCTTTGAGGCAATTCATCTCTGGCGATTCTTTGTTCATGTGCTTCTTCTATATTGGGAAGGACCAGCAATTCCATGAACTTTTTTATAAATGTCGATTTACCCGTTCTCACCGGTCCCACAACGCCCAGGTAAATATCGCCACCGGTGCGTTCGCTGATATGTTGCAACACATCTGCCTTTTCCACAAATTTCCCTCCCTCTTGTTTACCTCGGAGTCTTTAAGTGTCTACTTTTTTCTCCGGGTTTATATTCAATTTAATTCTATGAGAGAAGGAAAGTTTTATGACAGTTATTTTTTAATTTTAATATTTTGCCGCCATTTCATTTTATTTTCAGTACCATTAAGCAATCTTTTTATATTAGAATTGTGTTTATAAACTACATAGATGGCGGCTATCGCCACGAATAAACACACTGGTATTTCATAGTGAAAAGCTATAACAAAAATAATAGCTGATAAAGCCGCTACTATGGAACCTAAAGATATATATCCGCTGGCAAAAGAAACAATGAACCACATAATAATAACGCAGATAAATACCTTGGGACAAAGGAATAAAAGAGTACCAGCACCAGTAGCCACACCTTTACCGCCCTTAAATTTAATAAAGACAGAAAATGTATGACCGATAACGGCTATAAATGAAGCAAAAACCGCTACTACAGCACCGCCGGCTAAGTATCCTAAAGCCGCTGCTATAAACCCCTTGAGCATATCAATAACAAATACTGGCACCCCAACTTTCCAGCCTAATACTCTGAATACATTAGTAGTACCCACATTACCGCTGCCATGTTCCATGATATTTACACCAAAAAGCTTTTTAGCCAATATATAAGCCGTGGGTATGGCACCGAGAAAATAAGACGCTATCAGCGTTAAAATTGATAAAATCATTGTTTTTCTACTCCCCGTTAATTCTTTTCATTATTTTGCCGAATTAAAAACCAGAGAGGACAACCCTCAAAACCAAAGTTTTGTCTCAGCTGATTAATAAGATATCGTTGATAAGAAAAATGAACCAGTTCCGGATCATTGACATATATAGCAAATTTAGGTGGTTTAATTCCTATTTGAGTCCCGTAATAGAGTTTAAGGCGGCGCCCTTTGTCAGTCGGCGGCGGATTTAGGGATAAAGCTTCCTCAAAAACCTCATTCAGTCTTGCGGTGGGAATTCTCATACTCTGCTGCTCCGCAATATAATCTATCCACTCAAATACTTTTTCTGTTCTTTGACCTGTAAGAGCAGATATGTAAACAATAGGCGCATAATTCAGAAAGGACATTCCCTCCCTGATATCTTCCTCAAAACGCTTCATGGTTTTGTCGTCTTTCTTAATCGCATCCCACTTGTTGACAACTATTAGTATTCCCTTGCCAGCTTCATGGGCGTAACCGGCTATTTTTTTATCCTGCTCCGTAACTCCGTCTACTGCGTCTAAAAGTAATAATACTATATCTGACCTGTCAACAGAGCGCAGAGAACGTATAATACTATAGCGCTCAGTAGTTTCAGATATCTTTCCCCGGCGGCGCATGCCAGCAGTATCGATAACTGTATATTTTCTGCCATTACGTTTTAATTCACTGTCTATAGCATCTCTGGTAGTACCGGGTATATCAGAAACAATTGTCCTTTCCTCTCCTAACAGTTTATTAGCTAATGATGATTTACCTACATTGGGACGTCCTATTAAAGCGAATTTTATTATTTCTTCTTCATTACTGTCTGCAAGATTTTGAGGAAACTCCCGGCATACCTCGTCAAGGAGATCACCCGTATTCATACCGTGTACCGCGGAAATAGGTATGGGCTCTCCTAAACCAAGCTTATAAAACTCATAATAATCAGCATTATCAAAATTATCTACTTTGTTTACAGTCAATATCACAGGCTTACCGGATTTCTTAAGGATAGACGTGGCTCTGATATCTTCCTCAGTCAATCCTGTTCGGCTGTCTGTAACCATAATAATTATATCGGCTTCCTCTATTGCCAATATTACTTGATCATACACTCTGGCTTCTATATGTCCATTCTTATTTTGGAAATCTATACCGCCGGTATCAACTAAAATAAAATCTTTGCCATTCCAATTAGCGTTATGATAGAGTCTATCCCTGGTAATACCGGGAATATCCTCAACAATAGCTTTTCGTTCCCCTACTATTCTGTTAAATAAGGTTGACTTGCCAACATTAGGACGTCCAACCAATGCTACAATGGGTTTCATATTTCTTCTCCTGTCTCATTTATGGCAGCCAAAAGATCGTAGGCTGAGGTTTCAACTACTTTTATCTTTCTTTCTGTGGCCTTTACGATATCATTTATTGTAAGATCATCTAACAATAAATCTGTATGAAATTTTAGTAAAATATCAGGAATGAGAAACGTGCCTTTTTTATCAGGGCACTGGTTTATAGTTTCAATAATGTCTTTCCCTGTCAGAAGACCTGTAACTGTAACTGTAGCGCCAAAAAAACTATTTATAACCGGTAATAATTCTATGTTATTACCTTTCTCCCTTAAAACACTTACTAAAGGTGACAGCGCTTTAGCACCATCTGTACCTGTCACAATATAAAATTTTTCAGGAATCCCAGAAGGAACAGGTAAATCCGCCAAAGAATACTGAAAATCATTATAAAACTTGCGGATAATACCTACCCCATTCTCTATTTGCGGATAATCTTCATAATCCCAATCAGAGGGTATTTCTTTATCAGCCAAAAGATAAAACTCATCAGCGGCATAAATAAGATTAGTGCCACGTTGTGACATAAATTCCCCCTGCCATTTTTCTGTTAAATCGATAATATTGGCAGCTTCTTCTTTAGTGAATGATCTTAAATTGTTTTCTTGGTATTTTGTCAAGCCTACCGGCACCAAGGCTAAAGAAATCATAGAATCGCCCAATGAGGCCATAGCCTCAATGGTCTCATCAAGATATTTTCCATCGTTGTAACCAGGAACCAATACAATTTGTCCGTTAAACTCTATGCCAGCCTGAGACAGCCGACGTAAATTATCCAGCAGATCTGTTTTTTCATCGACACCCAAAAGAGTTTTACGCAACTCCCTGTCCACGCAGTGTACAGAGATATAAAGGGGACTTAAACGATCCTGAATAATACGTTCAAAATCTTCATCTTTTAAATTTGTTAAAGTAACATAATTGCCGTAGAGAAAAGACATACGATAATCGTCATCTTTAATGTAGAGCGTTTCACGATAACCCTTTGGCATCTGATCTACAAAACAAAAAAGGCATTTATTTCTGCAGCGTTTAATACCATCAAAGACCGCATTAGCGAAGCCTATACCCAGTTCTTCCTCCACAGGCTTTTTTATAGCTAACTCTCTTGTTTTGTTATCCTGACTTAATATTTTTAAACAGACTTCATTTTCTGTTGTAAACAGCTGATAATCTATAATATCCCTTAGCAGATGTCCATTGACACTTTCTAAAATATCACCTTTTTTTATGCCGTATTTTTCCGCTATACTATGGGGTAATACTTCCTCAATTTTAGCACAGGGCTTTTTCATAATTTCCTCCAGATTTTATAATCACCTAAATAATAACAAATTTTCACGAAAAGGTAAAGCCAAAACCTGAGACAGGTCTTGGCTTAGATACTAATAGTAATTAATACTATTCACTATATTTGATTGGTAATTTAATTTTGATTTTAGTACCAAAATCTTTACGGCTTAGTACCTCCACAGAGCCATTATGGCGATGAATAATCCATTTGGCGATTGAAAGCCCCAGTCCAGTACCTCCTGTTTTTCTGGCCCTGCTGTCATCGGAACGATAAAAACGGTCAAATATATGAGGTAAATCTTCTGGTGTCATACCAATACCATTATCTTGAATAGTAACATAGGCAAAAGTATCTTCCTCTCCAGTTATTATTTTAATCAATTCTCCTCCCGGAGTATATTTAATACTGTTATCAACAAAAATACGCAGGGCTTGCTTGATAAGCTGTATATCCCCTTCAACTTTGAGATTTGCACTGCCGCTAAAGGATATATCATGATCAGGATCTATCATTTGGCTTTCCTGATAAACCTCTTCCGCCAATAAGGACAAGTTAAAGCTTTCCAAATTTAAGGGAAGTGCCTCATTGTCACCTCTGGCTAAGAATAAAAGCTGCTCAATCAGATCTTTCATGTTATCTGACTCATTTTTAATAGCATCAATAGCTTCTTGCAGGGTTTTTGGATCATTTTTTCCCCAGCGATCCAAAAGATTGGCATATCCTTGAATTACTGATATAGGCGTACGCAGTTCGTGAGAAGCATCTGAAACGAATCTGGCCTGAGAACGGTATGCTTCCTCTATACGTTCTAATAAGTCATTTATAGCATCGGCCAGACCCTTTAGTTCCTCCTGGGCTGAGTCAACGGCAATACGGCTATTAAGGTTTTCAGCTTCAATTTTGTTAATACGTCCGGCTAAAGCCGTCAACTCTGATAAGGAAGCTGTATTGTTTATGGTTCTGGCAGCCTGCTCCATCTCGTAAATTGGCTTGAGGGAACGGCGTAAAAGTTTAGCGTTTGAAGCTATGCGTGATAAGAAAATCAGGCCTTCTGCTATAAGCAATATCGAAAGCAGAAATGAAATTAAACGAATATCCTTACCTATGTCATATGTAATAAAAAAAGTATCTGTCTTAACACTGTATTGGGATTCTGTAATTTTATCAAAAACATCAGCGTCATAATCTGCCGCTGTAGTAAGATAACGCGGCTTGGCTGTTAAAAAATCACTAGTTAATTTTACTATAAATTCAGGCACACGCCATCCCAACAATTCGCCGGATGTATTTATAGTAAAATCACCATATAAATCTATGTTCTCAGCGCCTAAATTTTCTATTTGAATATTTTCATATATATCCTGAAAAGTATTTTCAGTTTTGTAGACGACAAAAATAGAAAATAAAAGCACAAAAATAATGTCTATACTCAAAAAAAGAGTAAACAGACGCCATAAAAGGCGGCTGTTTATCTTTACAACCAGAGAAAAGTCCCTATTATTTTTTTTCTCTTTATTTTTTCTCTTCTTCATCTTTTATTACGTAACCGACGCCTCGGACAGTGTTAATAATCTTTAATCCGAAAGGCTCTTCTATTTTACTTCTTAAGTAGCGGATATATACATCTACGGCATTTGTTTCGCCGTAATAATCAAAACCCCAAACATTTTCTAATAAGGTATCCCGGGATAACACTATGTTTTTATTGGCCATCATATAATGCAGTAAATCAAACTCTCTCTTAGTTAGCTCAACTTCAGTATTATCAATTTTAACGATACGGCTATCAACATCTAAAGTTAGAGTGGCTATTTTCAATATATTATTTTCGTGACCACTATGACGTGTATTATTGCCCCGGGTTCTAAGTATAGCACGAATACGCGCCAATAATTCCTCGATGGCAAAGGGCTTAGTTATATAATCGTCAGCGCCGCCGTCTAAACCTGATACTTTATCTATTACGCTGTCTCTGGCAGTAAGCATGATTACCGGGGTATCGGAAAACTGGCGCATACGCCGGAGAATTTCCATTCCATTTAAGGTGGGTAACATGATGTCCAGTAAAATCAAATCATAATCATTTGCTTTTATCATGTTAAAACCTTCACGTCCATCAAAGGCCTTGTCCACTTTATAACCCTCGTACTCCAGTTCCAGCTCTACAAAGCGGGCTATATTTTCTTCATCTTCTACTATGAGAATCTTATTCATCAGTTACTGTCTTTCTTTTCCTTATCATCAGATTTTAATTCTTCCTTGAAATTATCAGCGGTTTCCGATACCTTTTCCATAGCCATATTGGCTGGTGTCTTTTCTATATCTTTGCCTACAAAAACATAACGGCAATTAAAGAAAAGTCCCACTATCATTAAGGGAATAACTGCCCAAAAGGCAACTAATAACAATATAACCACTACAGTTAAAGGCATTTGCAATACTGTTTTATCACCACGGCGGACTTCCATAAAATTGGTATTACCCTTATTGATTATTTTAGCCAATAACCTGCCGATCTTAGCCATTACTTGCGAGAATCTTATACCATCATCATCCGGCGGCGTATAGTATTGTTTTTTCTTTTCTTTTCCTTTTTCACCCTGTTCTGTAGAGCAATATACACCGTTACTATTAGGCGGATTTACTTTACCTTCATTCTCTAATTTTACCAGAGCTTCTAACATATCGCCATTTACGGAGTCCAATACGTTTTTAGCTTCTTCGTAAGTTATATTAGCCCTTTCCCTCAATTTTTCCACTTGTTCCAAAGTAGTCATAATGTTCCCTCCAATGCAATTTGTTATCTAAAATATTAAACACATTACATTTGAGCCAACTTTAAACATTATTAAAAATAAATTAAAATCATTTAACCTCTCTATTATAAAGCTTAACAGCTTCTTCATACAAATCCCTGCCATGGATATCATCAATAACAGTAACAGGGAATTCCTCAACTTCCAAACGGCGTACTGCTTCAGGGCCCAATTCCGGATAAAGCACAACTTCCGCGCTTTTAACACAACGGCTTAACAGGGCAGCCGCTCCTCCTGTTGCACCAAAATATACGGCGCCATATTCCTTAATGGCCCTTTTGACATCATCATTACGTTTCCCCTTGCCTATCATGCCTCTAAGGCCCTCTTTCGCTATTAAGGCAGGAGCATAGGCATCCATACGATAACTGGTAGTAGGTCCGATGGAACCTATAGGTTTACCCGGTTTATTAGGAGCAGGTCCAGCATAATATATTATTTGACCCTGCAGATCAATAGGAAGCTTTTCACCCTTTTCTGTTAATTCTACCAGGCGTTTATGAGCGGCATCCCTTGCTGTGTATATAACGCCAGTTATATATACGGTATCTCCCGCCTTCAAAGGCGCTAAATCTTCCCTGGTCAGAGGTGGTCTTAGAATAATTTTAGTCATCTCTGCCTCCTAAAATAACAGATTTATGTCTGGCAGCATGGCAATTAATATTGACTGCCACTGGTAAAGAAGCTATATGACAAGGAGCATCATTGACAAAAACGGCTAAGGCTGTAGTTGTACCGCCGAAACCGCCAGGACCAATACCTAAAGCGTTAACCTTTGTAAAGATTTCTTTTTCGATATCAGCCATTTCAGGATCAGGATTAGCAGAGCCTATTTCCCTCAGCAGCGCTTCTTTAGCCAACAAAGCCACTTTTTCAAAATTACCTCCTATGCCCACGCCAATAACAATGGGCGGACAAGGATTTGGTCCGGCGCTGCGTATAGTTTCTACCACAAAATCCACTATACCCTTTCGTCCCACTGCAGGGGGGAACATTTTTAACGCGCTCATGTTTTCACTGCCGCCTCCCTTGGGAGCCAGAGTGAGTTTTAAGGTATTGCCAGGCACAAGCTTGGTGTGTAATATGGCTGGCGCATTATTGCCGTAATTTTTTCTAGTTAAAGAAGTACAGGTGGATTTCCGTAAATAGCCGGCTTCATAACCTTTAATTACTCCGTTATTCACAGCCTCGGTGAAATCTCCTTCTATATGGATATCCTGTCCCACTTCGGCAAAGACCACGGCCAAGCCGCAGTCCTGGCATATAGCAACTCTTTCCTCAGCCGCTATATCAGCATTCTCTACTAATTGTGAAAGTATATCTTTGCCGGTAGGCGATTTTTCCTTGCTTATAGCAGACTTCAGACATTGATAAACATCAGGACATAAATCGAAGTTAGCCTTCATAGCCAGGTCAGATATTGCCTCAGTAATTTGTGCCGCAGTAATTGTAATCATGATTTTACCTCTTATTTATTGTACCAATATTTTTCCTGGACCGGCGTAAGTTTATCTATTGTCTTACCTAGAGAGGCAAGTTTCAGAGAAGCCACTTTTTTATCCACAGAGGCAGGCACAGGATGTACTTTAGGCGCTAAAGCTTTTCCTTCTTCCCATAGATAGAGAAGAGAAGCTACTTGAACCGCAAAGGACATATCCATAATCTCCACAGGATGACCGAGACCACAAGCTAAGTTTACCAGCCTTCCCTCGCCTAAGAGGTAGAAACGACGACCGTCTTTAAGCTTATATTCCTCAATATTTTCCCGAGCAGTTTTTACTTCCGCGGTTATGGCACGTAAATCATCTTTATTGATTTCCACATCAAAATGACCGGCATTAGACAGAACAGCGCCATCTTTCATTACCGCAAAATCTTTCGCTGACAAGACATCTCTGTTTCCAGTTACCGTAATAAAGAAATCACCAACTTTAGCCGCTTCTGCCATAGGCATTACATCATAGCCATCCATTAAAGCCTCTAAAGCTTTGACTTCATCAATTTCCGTCACGATAACTCTGGCCCCTAAGGCTTTGGCTCTCATGGCCAAACCCCGTCCGCACCAGCCGTAACCAGCAATTACCACTGTTTGGCCAGCTACTATAAGATTAGTGGTAGTCATAATAGCCGCCCAGGCCGATTGACCAGTACCATAACGGTTATCAAATAGATGTTTGCAGTCAGCATCATTTACTGCCACCATAGGAAAGGACAACTCCTCGTTATCGGCCATGGCTTTGAGACGGTTAAGACCTGTAGTAGTTTCCTCACAGCCGCCAATTATATTGGGAATCAATTCTCTCTTTTCAGTATGTAAAAGATGTACTAAATCACCGCCGTCATCTATAATGAGCTGAGGTTCGTTAGCCAAGGACTCTCTAATACAGCGGTTATATAACTCTTCATCAGCGCCGTGAATACCAAATACGGTGATCCCGTTTTCCGCTAAAGCCGCGGCAACGTCATCTTGAGTTGAAAGAGGATTGCACGCCGCTAAACTAACGGTGGCACCCATTTCCTTTAAAGCCAAAGCTAAACAGCCTGTTTTGGCTTCTATATGCAAACAAATATTAATATGTACGCCTTTAAAAGGTTCCTTACCCTTATATTGCTGAGAAAACAGGTTCAATACAGGCATATGACTTTTGGCCCAATCCAGTTTTAATTGACCTTCCGGAGCTGTTTTAGGATCTTTAATTAATGAATTCATATTATCCACCTCTTATGCGAACGCTAATTTTTTCAAAGTACTTACCAGGTAGCTTGTAATTTGGTTATAATCCTCTGTATGCAGGAATTTAGCTGCTGCCTTATTAAAAAGGGCGTTAGAGGACGCTGGAAACTCATCGTCAGCCTCGTAAACTATTAAAGTAATAGGAACTTTGGGCATGACTTTAATGGTACAGCTGAAATCACCTAATTTTTCTTCTACATAATCCGTGGCTTCTACAGCTTTTTTGAGAGCTGGAATATTCGCCCCAAAAATACCCGTAAGAGCATTTAAGCAACGGCGGGTAAAAGGATCAATATAGATATCACCGGCAGGCAGCTCTTTATAGGAAATATTTCCTTCCTCAAGATCGCCGCCTTTGGCGTACACAGCGTGGTGTAAAACTAATACTTTCACAGTATCATTGACCTTTTCACCTGTATCTTTGTCAATCACTTCTCCAGAAGGATATTCGACTTTTAAGTTTAAATTAATAAATCTCACGCTAAAGCCGCCCTCCTCCGGGGTAAAACCACAGTTAGCAATCATTGTGTCCAAATCAGCTTTGGCAAATTCCGCCACTGCTAAGTCCACAGTTACATCCATGTTGTAAAAACTTTTGGGATTTTTAACATCATAAATTTCTTTTGTCATCTTTTTCTCTCCATTTATTTAATAAAATAATAATTGACTTTGTAGGAATTATAAGATAAAATAGTTAGGAAGTTTTGCGCCCATAGCTCAGGGGATAGAGTGACAGATTCCGAATCTGGAGGCCGCAGGTTCAAATCCTGCTGGGCGCGCCATATATCCAATTACTCCTGTTGGGAGTAATTTTTTTTTATCATCTCTTCCTGAATACTTATTGGACAACTAAAATATCTCTAATATATAATAATAACAAAATTAACCATAACTTGCAACTATAAAGCCTATAAAAATACCTTTGCCAATATTAAATCTTCCAAATTTTTAGTTGCATTGTAACGCTACTTGTTATAAAATTAGGAGGTCAGTAAAGGAGGAAAGATATGCACATACACGGTGGAGACGTATATACTTACAAGAACTTAGTGGATTACTCAGCCAATATCAATCCCCTCGGCATCCCAGAAAGCATAGTTAAGGCTGTTACCGAAGGAGCTAAATTATCAGCCCAATATCCCGATGTCCAATGCCGGGAATTGAGACAAGCATTAAGCGACTTTGAAAATATGCCTGTGGAACAAATTATATGCGGCAATGGTGCCGCTGATCTTATTTTTTCCCTGGTTCTTGCCTTAAAACCTAAAAAAGCTCTGCTTCTGGCTCCTACTTTTCATGAATATGAACAAGCCCTGAGAGCTGTAGGCTGCGATATAGAATATTATATTCTCAGTGAGGAAAAGGGGTTTGTTTTAGATAAAGACTATATAGATCAGTTAAATACAACCATAGATATGATTTTTATTTGTAATCCCAATAATCCCACTGGTTTAGTAGTGGAACCGGGATTTATTGAAGAAATTCTGGCAATATGCGAAAAAAATAATATTTTTTTAGTATTGGATGAGTGCTTTAATGATTTTTTAGAGCAGCCAGATTATTATACTTTAAAGTATAAAATCGCCGAGTTTCCCAATCTTTTTATATTAAAAGCCTTTACAAAACTATATGCCATGGCTGGTTTGCGTTTAGGCTATAGTTTTTCCGCCAATCAGGAACTATTAGATAAAATGCGGGAAGTTACCCAGCCTTGGAGCGTTTCTACGCCAGCCCAATACGCCGGTATAGCTGCTTTAAAAGAACTGGATTATGTAGCAAGAGCCAAAGATATTATTAAAGCGGAACGCCGTTTTCTCAGTGAAAATCTTAAAACCTTGGGTTTTACTGTTTACCCAGGAACCGCCAATTATTTATTTTTTAAAGGGCCCTTAAATCTAAGTGAGGAGATAAAAAAACAAGGCTATATGATCAGAGACTGCAGCAATTATTATAGTCTAACTAAAGGCTTCTACCGTATTGCCGTAAGACTCCATGACGATAATTTAGGTCTAATAAAGGCTTTAAAATGTATTGTAAAATAAAAACTTCCTAAATAAACAGCGCTCCATTAGTTTGGAGCGCTGTTTTAATATTAGATTTATTAGCTTAATCTAAGGACTTGAGAGCGTGATCAATAAAAATTTTGCGTATGGATGTATATTCTCCCAGTCCTTTTAGAACACACTCTACCTCATAGTCTTCTCTTTCCAACATTACTTTCCAAGAGTCTTCCTCATCCCCGGCCATATCATTATTAGCGTGATCACCGGCTACTATCATAAATGGTGTAAGAATGACCTTGGAATATGGTGACTCCTTTAACATTCCCAGCATAGTATCAAAATCC
>CAWVFN010000081.1:0-4825 GCA_963928475.1 Bacillota bacterium | reverse complement strand
TGCCCCTGGTTTCCCCGAAATTAATACATAAATCTTTCAAGGGATAAAGTAAACCCTCGCTATCGGCTGTCAGTAACTGAGATGTCAATGGCAATATTGATAGATAATAGCCTTGCCTATTTTCTATCACCAGGGGCTTGGCAGGATCTATACAGCATATAGCCGAATTTTCATTCTCCATCAAGATATCAGCGTCGTATAAAGAGAGCAGTAAAACATTGCCTATTTCCATATCAACACGGGGACCGCCTAAAGCGCCGTAAATTACTATTTCCTGACATTTGCGCTTAATAGCTTCTTCTATGCCTAAGGCTAAGTCAATATAATCCTTCTCACGGGGAAATTCTAAAAATTCAATATTTTTTCCCCGGTAAAAGCTGTATATATCCTCTGGCAGAGAATCAAAATCCCCCAAGGCCAGGCTGGGAATAAGACTCAAAGCACGGCAATGACGTCCGCCGCCGTCTACAGCTATTATATAATCATCAGGTCTAATTTTTGACTCATAGTAGCCATAATCCCTGATTTCGCCGTTGCAAAATAAAATACCACGCATAATTACAGCTCACGCAATAAATTTGCCATTTCAATAGCAGTCACTGCGGCGTCATAACCCTTATTGCCGCTTTTTGTGCCAGCTCTTTCAATAGCTTGTTCTATATTATCGGTGGTTATGACCCCAAAAATTACAGGCTTGCCGCTCTGCAAAGATACATTGGCCACACCTTTTGATACCTCAGCGGCTACATAGTCAAAATGTGGCGTGTTGCCTCTAATTACCGCGCCTAAACATATTACCGCATCATAGTCATCTTTTGCCGCTAATTTCTGAGCTACCAAAGGAATCTCAAAAGCACCAGGAACCCTGTATAACCCTATATTTTCAGCGTCAACACCATGACGCAAAAGTCCGTCCTCCGCACCATCTATCAGTTTAGAGGTGATAAACTCATTAAATCTTGCCGCCACTATGGCAAATTTTAGATCCTTACCGCAAAGGTTTGCTTCTATTTTATTCATAATTCTACCTCACTTTTCTTGGCCATGAAGGATATGACCCATTTTTTCTTTTTTAGTTTCCATATAAAATTTATTATAAGGATTTAAAGGCATTTCCGTACTTACCCGTTCTACAATTTCAATGCCATAATCAGCTAATTCTGAAATTTTATTAGGGTTATTAGTTAAAAGCCGTAATTTTCGCACCCCTAAATCCTTTAATATTTGACTGCCTTCACTATAATCACGCAAATCAGCGGCAAAACCTAATTTAATATTAGCCTCTACCGTATCTAAACCTTTTTCCTGCAGTTCATAGGCTTTTAATTTGTTAATTAAACCAATTCCCCTGCCTTCCTGACGCAAATAAACTATGACTCCTCTCCCCTCTTCGGCTATTTGACTCATGGCGGAATGAAGCTGCATTCCACAGTCACAGCGACAAGAACCAAAAACATCGCCTGTCAAACATTCAGAATGAACACGGCAAAGAACAGGTTCACCATTATCAATGTCACCCATGGCCAAGGCCAGATGATGTTTGCCAGTTATTTTGTTGATATAACCATGCAAAACAAAATTACCATATTGAGTAGGCAGCTTGGAAGTTGTCACCCTTTCCATAAATTTATCATACATTTTACGATAAGCTTGTAAAGATTTTATGGAAATAATATTTAAACCATGTTTGTCACAAAATTCCATTAACTCATTTGTACGCATCATAGTGCCATCATCTCTCATAATTTCACAACATAAACCCATGGTCTTCAAACCAGCTAAGCGAGTCAAATCGACTGTAGCCTCTGTATGACCATTTCTTTCCAGCACACCGCCGGCTTTGGCTTCCAGGGGAAACATATGGCCAGGCCGACGAAAATCCGCTGGCCGCGCACTTTGCGACACAGCCTGTAAAGCCGTATAGGAACGCTCTACCGCTGAAATGCCTGTGGTAGTGTTAACGTGATCTATTGATTCAGTAAAAGCTGTTTCATGATTATCAGTATTATTTTCCACCATGGGGTGTAATCCCAATTTTTTTACATAATCGCTGCTCATGGGCATACATATGAGACATTTACCGTATTTAGCCATGAAATTAACATTTTCCGGCGTCGCGAATTCCGCCGCGCAAATTAAATCTCCCTCATTTTCCCTGTCAGGGTCATCCGTAACAACAATGAGCTTGCCCTGACGCAAATCACTTAAAGCTGTTTCTATTGACGCGAATGCCATATCTGTTCCTCCTTAAAAAAATCCGTTTTCACGCAAAAGCGTCTCACTAATGGATCCTTTATTGCTGTCCATCTCTTTTTCTTCTAATAATTTTGCCGCATATTTTCCTATTACATCCGTCTCTAAATTAACCATATCACCAATATGCTTTTTCTGTAAATTAGTTTCAGCAACTGTATGAGGTATTAAAGAAACTGTAAAATACTCATCACCAACTTCAACAACTGTTAAACTTATACCATCTATAGCTATGGAACCCTTAGGCACAATACCCCGGGTGATATATCTATCAGCAGATACCCTAATTAAAATAGCGATACCGTTATCCCTTATTTCACTTATCTGTCCAGTGCCGTCTATATGACCGCTGACAATATGACCACCTAAACGGCTGTTTAGACAAAGGGCTCTCTCTAAATTTACAGGATCACCTTTTTTCAGACCAGCTAAGGAGGTCTTTTCTATAGTTTCTCCCATAATGTCAGCTGTAAAGGAGTCATCAGATAAAGCAGTGACGGTAAGACAAATACCGTTAACAGCTATACTGTCGCCGATTCTTGTACCCTCCAGTATTTTTTTACAAATCACAACTATTTTGCCGCCAGAAGCTGAGGCAAAAATTTGTCTTATTATTCCTTTTTCTTCAATAATGCCGGTAAACATTGGGAAATACCCTCTTTTCGACCATAATTTATTAGTACATCATCACCAATAACTTTTATACCGCGATTCTCAAGTTTAGCGTATTCCTTATTCAGGTAATCTGAAAAAACGCTGATACCGTCGGCACCTATTACCTTAGGAGCAGTAAAACAGTGCCAAAGGTCCCATAAATCGTTTTTTAAAAATCCGCTTAATGTTTTGGCGCCTCCTTCTACCATAACGCTGTTAATGCCACGCTTATAGAGATCATAAGGCAGTCTGTGTAAATCTATTTGACCGTCGCCATTAGGTAAAATCGCCAGGGTGACACCTTTTTCCTCATATTTTTTTCTTATACTCCGCGCCATCTCATTAGCTGTATAGATTATGGTGGGACCGTAATCAGAATTTAAAATATTGGCATTAAGAGGTGTTTTTAATTGTGAATCAAGCACTATCCTCACTGGTTTATTATCTGGGTGCTTTATACCATAACGTATGTTTAAAGTAGGATTATCAGTTAGTACCGTATTTATACCCACTAAAACAGCACCATACTTTTGCCGCAGTCTATGACAGTAATACAAAGAATCCTCCGAGGTAATTCTCATGGGCTGACCATCAGCCGGTCCTATTTTACCGTCTATGGACTGGGCTGTCTTTAACGCGACGAAAGCTCGTTTAGCCAACATATTAGTGAAAAAAATCTCATTTTGCTTCCAGGCGATATCACCTAAAAGACCAACGTGAACTTTTATGCCAGCCGCTTCCAATTTCTTTATGCCGCCGCCGTCTACTTGAGGATTAGGATCCCTGATAGCTATATATACCTCTTCAATACCAGCTGCTACAACAGCATCGGCACAAGGAGGAGTTTTACCATAATGGGAACAAGGCTCCAAAGTTACAAAAAGAGCCGCGCCTTTACTGGCCTCTCCCGCTTTTTGCAAAGCCATGACTTCAGCATGGGCTTCCCCGGCCTTGGTGTGATAACCCTCGCCGACGATTTCACCGTCACGAACTATTACGGCGCCAACTAAAGGGTTGGGATCAGTAAAGCCCCTGGCACGTTCTGCCAAAGCAATGGCTCTCAGCATATATTTTTCTTTCTCCATTAGCAAATAAGTCAACCTCTTTCCTGTCTTTAGAAAAATAAAAGCCCCGAACTTCGGGGCATATCATACTTATACTTCTTCCATCCAGACTTTACTGTCGGCATCGGAATCTCACCGATTCAACCTAAAGGCTCGCGGGCTTTACCGCCGGTACGGAATCTCACCGTCCCCGAAGTTCAAATAAATATTAACTATAAAGAAATTATAGCACACTGACAACATATGTCAATATTACAAGTTCAGATAATATGCAACAGCAGCCGCAATATCAGAAGCACCATAAACAGCTGTACCAGCAACCAAAACCTCAGCACCAGCCTGGACAGCATGTACCGCTGTTTCTTCGTTGATACCACCGTCTATCTCAATAAGATATTTATAGTTTTGCTGTTCTTTGCTATTCTTCAGCCAGGCTACCTTTTCAAGACTATTAGCCATGAATTTTTGCCCGCCAAAACCAGGTTCAACACTCATAACTAAAACCAAATCCAAATCTTTAAGATATGGTGTCAATGACTCAACTTTTGTGCCTGGTTTTATAGACACACCAGCCTTCATACCGGCCTCTTTGATCTTGGCAATCAATACTTCACATTTTTCAGCCGCCTCGTAATGAAAAGTAAAATAATCAGCGCCTGCTTTCTTAAAATCATTTATATACTTTTCTGGTTCTGTAACCATTAAATGGGCATCAAAAATCATGCCGCTATGAGGGCGCAGAGACTTGATAATACCGGCGCCAAAAGTGAGGTTAGGCACAAAATGATAATCCATTATATCGAGATGGAGCCAACTGGCACCAACTTTTTCTACCGCCTCGATTTCTTCTCTTA
>CAWVFN010000080.1:0-13927 GCA_963928475.1 Bacillota bacterium | reverse complement strand
TAGTTTATTGAATTATTTTTAGAAAGAGAGGGTAAAACCATGTTAGATCCTACCATTATGAAAGATTGGCAAATAGCTGAAGAAGCTGAGAAAACCTTACCGTCAGTAGATGAATTTCGTGAAAAAATGGGCTTATTGCCTGAAGAATTGATTCCTTATGGACGTACTCCCAAATTAAACTTCCTTAAAATAATGGAAAGATTAAAAGATCATCCCGACGGGAAATTTATTGAAGTAACCGCTATTACGCCTACTCCTTTAGGCGAAGGTAAATCCACTACTTCTTTAGGATTGATTGAAGGTTTGGGCAAGCGCGGCGTTGATGTCGGCGGTTGTCTGCGCCAGCCTTCTGGTGGACCTACCATGAATATTAAAGGTACCGCTGCCGGCGGTGGTAATGCCCTTTTAATCCCCATGACTGAATTCTCCTTAGGGCTTACCGGTGACATTAATGATATTACTAACGCTCATAACTTGGCTATGGTGGCGTTAAACGCCCGTATGCAGCATGAAGCTAATTATTCTGACGAACAGTTAGCGGAACGCGGTTTGAAGCGTTTAGATATAGATCCGGAAAGAGTGGAAATGGGTTGGGTCATTGACTTTGCCGCCCAGTGCCTGCGCAATATAGAAATCGGTTTAGGCGGACCTAAAGACGGGTTCCAAATGAAGAGCCGTTTTGGTATATCTGTTAGCTCCGAGCTTATGGCAATATTGGCGGTGGCCAGAGATCTCAAGGATCTCAGAGAACGCATCAGCAATATAGTTGTCGCTTATGACAAGAACGGAGATCCTGTCACCACGGCAGACCTTCAAGTAGACGGCGCTATGACCGCTTGGATGCGTAATACCATTAATCCCACTCTTTGTTATACTACTGAGTCGCAACCATGTCTTGTTCATGCTGGTCCATTTGCCAATATTGCCATTGGCCAGTCCTCCATTATCGGCGACCGCTTGTCACTGAAACTCTTTGATTATCATGTAACAGAAAGTGGTTTTGCCGCTGACATCGGTTTTGAAAAATTCTGGAATGTTAAATCCCGTATTTCCGGTCTTAAACCTAACGTTTCCGTATTGGTTTGCACTGTCCGTGCTCTTAAGATGCATGGCGGCGGCCCTGCTGTTGTTCCTGGCCGTCCTCTGCCCGAAGAATACACTAAAGAAAACCTTGATCTGCTGGAAAAAGGTCTCTGCAATCTTATTCATCATATCAATACAATTAAAAAATCCGGTATCAATCCTGTTGTCTGCATAAACAGCTTCTATACAGATACCGATGCTGAAATCAATCTTATCCGTCACGCCTGTGATGAACTGGGCGTACGCTGCGCGAAATCTTCTCATTGGCAATACGGCGGCGAAGGTGCCTTGGATTTGGCCGATGCCGTTATCGATGCCTGCAATGATCCTGTTGATCTTAAATTCCTCTATGATATGGAAATGCCTCTGCGTCAACGGGTTGACCTCATCGCCAGAGAAGTATACGGCGCTGACGGCGTAGAATGGTCTGACTTGGCAACAGAAAAGGCCAAGAGATTCGAAGCCGATCCTAAATTCAACGATTATTCAACCATGATGGTTAAAACACATTTGAGCTTAACCCATGATCCCACATTGAAGGGTGCTCCTAAAGGCTGGAAACTCCCGATCCGTGACATCTTAGTATACGGCGGCGCGAAATTCCTCTGCCCGATGGCCGGCGCGATCTCCTTAATGCCCGGTACCAGCTCCTCGCCTGCTTACATGAAAGTAGACGTGGATACAGAAACCGGAAAGGTTCATGGTCTGTTCTAAACACAGGAGGGAACATTTATGAGTTTTGCCGAAAAGACTTCTGGTCAAGTTATCTCAGAATTAGCAGCAAAAACTCCCGTTCCTGGCGGTGGCGGTGCTTCAGCCCTGGTAGGGGCTGTGGGCACCGCCCTCGGCAATATGGTGGGAAGTTTTACAAAAGGCAAGAAAAAATTTGTTGATGTAGAAGAGGATATCATAGCTCTCCAGGAAAAATGCTATGCTATTCAGGACAGATTGCTTGCCCTTATGGATAAAGATGCCGAATTGTTTGAGCCCTTATCCAAGGCTTATGCCTTGAAAGAGGACACAGAAGAACAGCGGCAATTAAAAGCGAAAGTAATGGAAGAAGCGACAACTAACGCCTGTAAAGTTCCTATGGAAATAATGGAAGTTTGTTGTGAAGCTATAGATCATCTTGAAGGCTTTTTAAAGAAGGGTAATCCCCTTTTAGTAAGTGATGTGGGGGTAGGCGCTCTCTGCTGCAAAGCGGCTTTATTAGGAGCGTCGATGAACGTATACATCAATACAAAATCAATGGCCGATAGAGAAAAGGCTGAGGCTATTAATGAAAAGACCCTGGCCTTAACTGAGGAATACGGGGAAAAAGCCGATGCTATTTACGCGTCTGTATTGAGACAGATAAAATAAAATGTAAGGAGGTGTCTTTGTGGCAAAAAGATTATCGGGTAAAGATGTAGCCGCCGCCCTGCAGGAGAATTTATTAGCAAGGGTCAAGGCTCTTAAAGAAAAGGATATAACACCTACTTTAGCTATTGTACGGGTAGGGGAAAAGGAAAGCGACATAGCTTATGAAAAGGGGGCTATGAAAAAGTCAGCTTCTCTGGGTATTGCCGTAAGAAACGTGATACTTCCCGCCGATGTTGAGGAAGATACCTTAATTGGCGCTATAGAAGATTTGAATAAGGATCAGAGCGTTCATGGCGTTCTCTTATTCCGTCCTTTGCCTCAGCATTTAAATTATGACAGGGTTTGCAATTCCCTGGCCGCGGAAAAAGACGTAGATGCTATGACCACCATTAACAGCGGTCTTGTCTACGATGGCAGTGAAGATGGTTTTCCGCCTTGCACCGCCCAGGCTGTAATGGAAATCTTGGATTATTATAATATTGAAGTAAAAAGCGCTCGTGTCGCTTTGGTGGGCTGGGGTGCTGTTGTTGGCAAACCTTTATCAGTTTTATTACTGAACCGTTTCGCTACTTTGACTGTTTGCCATATTTTCACCAAAGATGTGTCTACCCCATGTAAAAACGCGGAGATTGTTATTTCCGCCGCTGGTAAAGCCAATCTGGTAGGCGAGCAGCATCTTGCTCCCGGACAAATAGTTATTGATGTAGGTATCAACGCTGATCCTAATGATCCCTCTAAAATCGTTGGTGATGTTGATTTTGCCTATGCCGATGGTTTAGTGGATGCCATTACCCCGGTTCCCGGCGGTGTAGGCAGCGTTACTACTTCGGTTTTAGCTAAACACGTTATTATGGCTGCGGAAAAAGCCGGCAAATAAGTGTTAAGCCACCGCAAAGGAGTTGATATCAGTGACGAATAAATTTAAAGAATCTTTGTTGGATCCCGGTACTTTTTCCGTCACTTGGGAAATCGTTCCTGGCCGTGGTGCCAAGGAAAAAGCCCAGGAAGAAGCCATTGAGACCGCGAAAATAGCGGTAAAGGATCCCAGAATTCACGCTATAACTATTACTGACTGCCCTGGTGGTAATCCAGCTATTTTAGCGGAAAACCTGGGGAAAGAAATACTGGATATCGGTATTGAGCCTTTAGTCCATTTTACCTGTAAAGATAAGAACAGGACACAAATGGAAAGCCAGCTCTATGCTATGGCCAGAAGCAACATTAGAAATTTGTTAGTTATGACCGGGGACTATGTGAACAATGCGTATGAAGGAAAAGCCAAACCTGTCTTCGATATAGATCCCATTCATTGCTGCGGCCTTTTAGGAAATATGAATAAAGGACTGGAGTATGAATTTGGTCCCCGGACAATAACGAATCAACCTACCGATTTCTTCTATGGCTGCGCTGTATCGCCCTTTAAGAGTCAGGAATCGGAACAGATATCTCAATATAATAAACTCATTAAAAAAGTAAGAGACGGCGGCGCTAAATTTATAATTACTCAGCTTGGTTACGATATGCGTAAATTCCATGAAGTACTGCAGTTTATGCGCCTCAATGATCTCAATGTTCCTCTGGTAGGCAACATTTATCTGCTGCCTTTAGGCACCGCTAAACTGATGAACCGCAATGGTATTCCTGGCTGCGTAGTCACAGATGAGTTGGTGGCAAAATTAGAGGAAGAAAAGAACAGTGAAGATAAAGGCCTTGAAGCCCGTATTGACAGAGCCGCTAAAATGTACGGTATCATGAAGGGTATGGGTTATTCCGGAGCTCACATAGGAGGTCATGGACTTAAAGCGGAGCATATGGAATATATCCTGGATGAAGGTGAAAAATATGTGGCAAATTGGAAGTCTTATGTTGATGAGTTTGACTTCCCCATGAAAAAAGGCTTTTATTACTATAAAAAGGATCCTCAAACTGGTTTAAACAGTGAGGAACGTACAGAAATAGATCCCGATGATTTGGAAATGAAGGTAGGATTCATTTATCATCTTTCCCATTTCACGCATTGGCTGATGATGACACCGGGCCGCAATCTTTTCAATTTCATGCGGGGATTCTATAAATTAATTGATGGCACTAAATGGATGCGTCCTTACCATTTTTGCGAACACATGGCTAAAGTGGTATTGTATGACTGCAAAGACTGCGGTGACTGTGCCCTTACCCAGGTGGCATATTCCTGTCCTATGTCTAAATGTCCCAAGAACCAGCGTAATGGAGCTTGCGGCGGCAGTCGTGACGGCTGGTGCGAAGTTTATCCCGGCAAGAAAAAGTGCGTTTATGTTAAAGCCTATAATCGTCTTAAAGGATACGGCGATGAAGATGAACTTAGCAAATATTCAGTGGCGCCCTGTGACTGGAATTTATATCAGCAAGCGTCCTGGCCCAATTATTTCTTAGGCCGTGACCATGACGCCGACAGATTGGGAATCCCTTACGTGCCTCCTAAGAAGAAATAAAAGCGCAAGGTGATGCTATGTTCAACATTAGTTTTTCAGAACTTCTTATAATTCTGCTGATTGCCTTTTTAGTAGTTGGCCCTAAGGATTTGGCTAAGGTGGCGCGTTCTTTAGGCAAGGCCGTGAAAAAGGGACGTGACTTTATCTACGATGTAAAGTCTTACGTTAATGACGGAACTGAGGATAGCCCCATAAAAGACGTTAAAGACACGGTAGCCGATGTAAAAAAGGAGGTAGACAATCTTAATCCCCTTTCCGATGTGAAAAAGGATATAGAGGATCTTAACCCCCTTTCCGGCGTGAAAAAGGAAATCAAAGATCTTAATCCCCTTTCCGGCGTGAAAAAAGGAGATCGGAAATCTTAATCCCTTTTCAGGACAAAAGAAGAGCTGACGCAAGAAATGAAATCCCTGAGAACTATTGAGAAAGAACTGAAATTGTTGAAAAAAGTGAAGCACAGCAAAACTATATTGCGTAAATAAAAAATAACAAACCATCGATCCTTTCCAGAAAGGGGGAGATTTGTATTGTGAAGAAGCATAAAAGTAACAACAATGAAAAAAGCAGTCCTAAAATTACACGGCGGCAATTTCTTGGTGTAGCTGCGGTAGCCGGTACTATGGCTACTCTGTCTGGCTGCGGCATCGTTGATGAAATCGGCGGTGAAGGCGGCTGGCTGCCTACCCAGTATCGCAGTAAAGGGCAATGGACAGCTCAGGTAAAGGGCCGTGTACCCATTGATCCTGATAATATAGCGATAGTGCGCGATGATACTAAATGCGTGCTTTGCGGCCAATGTTTAGAAGCCTGTGAAAGAGTACAGTCTGTATTTGATTATTATGAACTTCCCATTAAAGATGAGTTTATCTGTATTCACTGCGGTCAGTGCGCCCTTTATTGTCCCAGCGGCGCCATTACCGAACGCAGCCAGATTGATCAGGTACGGGAAGCCATTAATGATCCTAACAAATTCGTGGTGGTTCAGACAGCTCCATCAGTGCGGGTAGGCTTAGGCGAGGAATTTGGAGATGACACCGGCGCCTGGGTTGAAGGTCAAATGGTAGCGGCTTTGCGCCGTCTCGGTTTTGACGCTGTACTGGATACAAATTACGGTGCTGACCTTACCATCATGGAAGAAGGCACCGAATTGATTCAGCGTCTTACCAATAATGGGGTTCTGCCCCAGTTTACTTCCTGCTGTCCCGGCTGGGTAAAATTTATTGAGTATTACTATCCTGATTTGCTGGATCATGTGTCCTCAGCTAAATCTCCCATGCAGATGCAGGGTGCTTTAACTAAGACTTATTACGCGGCTAAGAAAAAAATAGATCCTAAAAATATAGTGAGTGTAGCTATCATGCCTTGTGTAGCTAAAAAATTCGAGGCTAATAGACCTGAGTTTAACGCCTCAGGTGTCTACAATAAAGACGAAGATATGCGTGATACTGACTTTGTTTTAAGTACCAGGGAATTAGCTACCTTTATTAAGGAAGAAAATATTGATTTTACCTCTTTACCGGAAGAATCCTTCGATCCGATCATGGGTGAAGGTTCCGGAGCCGGTGTTATCTTTGGTAACAGCGGCGGTGTTATGGAAGCTGCTATTCGTACTGTTTACGCTGTTGTAACAGGCAATGAACCACCTGCTACCCTTTTGGATCTCCAGCCTGTACGTGGTTTGGAATCCACTAAAGAAGCGGCGGTTAACGTCCCTGGCGTCGGCGAAGTAAGAGTAGCGGTGGCCAGCAGCTTGTCTGCGGCCAGAGCCCTTTGTGATAAAGTGCGTAAAGGCGAGGCCAATTATCATTTTATTGAGATTATGTCTTGTCCCGGTGGTTGTATTGCCGGCGGCGGTCAGCCTAAGACTACAGTACCCCCTCAAGACCATATGCGGGAAAAACGCACAGAATCACTTTATCATCGTGACAGTACCATGGGTGATGGTAAACGTACCAGCCATGAAAATACGGAAATTCAAATGGTGTATAATGAATTTCTTACCGAACCCTGCAGTGAGTTAGCTCACGAGCTTTTGCATACGCATTACAGCAGCCGTGGCGAAGCTCTTACCCCTAAAGAAGGAGGTGAGTCCTGATGCAGAATAGCGGAGTATTATTTGACGTTACTAAGTGTGTTGGCTGCGGCAGTTGTACAGTTGGTTGTAAATTGTGGAATGATTTAGAATATGAAAACGGTAATGCCCACGGTTTTGACGCCAAATTAGACGCCCAGACCTGGACCACCATTCAGTATCATGAGGCTACCACCGTATCAGGGAATGAAAGCGTTTTACGTTTTGCTAAACATCAATGTATGCATTGTCTTGATCCTTCCTGTGTTTCGGTTTGTTTTGCCAAAGCTATAGTGGTTGATAAAACCGGAGCCGTGGTATATGATCCCAAAAAGTGCGTAGGCTGCCGTTACTGTATGATAGCCTGTCCCTATGATATTCCTAAATATGAATGGGATAAAGTATTTCCTTCCATTATGAAATGCCAGCTTTGTGTAGACAAATTGGCGGATAATGAAAAACCGGCTTGTACCTCAGTCTGTCCTACCGGCGCCATGACCTTTGGCGACAGAGATGAATTGTTGGTAAAGGCTAAGGAAATCATAGCCAGTGACAGCAAATATGTTAACGAGGTTTATGGAGAGAAACAGGGCGGCGGTACCCGCTGGCTCTATATCTCCGATGTGCCCTTTGAACAGCTGGGCTTTCCTACAAACGTACCTACGAAGAGTATCCCCGCTACCGTACACGAGTACTCCAAGTGGAAACCTGGTATATTTGCCGGTGGTTTAGTGCTCTTTGGTGCTTTGGGTTTATATACAAAGCGCAGACTTCGTTTAGAGGAAGAGAAAAAGGAAGAAGGAGGTAACGAAAATGTTTGATTATAATATCAGAATCAACAAGAAAGCCTGTTTTCGCTTTACTTTAACCCGTTGGATCCTTCTCCTTGTGGCGGTTTTCGGTATTTGTATAATGATTTACCGTCTTCTGAACGGATTAGGTGATACCACTAACTTATCTAATGAATGGCCCTGGGGCTTTTGGATTTATTGTGACCTGATCCTCAGTGCTTTAGGCGCCTGTGGCTTTGCCGTAGGTATATTAGGCCATGTTTTACATGTCAAGCAGTTTAAGCCTTTAGCCAGAAGAGCCCTTTTAATGTCCTTTTTCTGTTATGTCTTAGTATTTTTGATCCTCTTTATTGAAATCGGGCGTTGGGATAATTTCTATTGGTTCTTTATTTCCTTTGCTTTCACTTCTCCTCTTTATGAAGTAGCCATCTGCATAACTCTTTATCTTATTATGCAGGCCTTTGAATTAGTGGAAGTATGGGGAGATCGGTACAAACCTTGGGTAAAAAGAGTGCTTGGTTTCTTTATGCCTGTTATCGTTTTGATAGCTTGCGTATTACCTTTAGGTCAGGAAGCGGCTTACGGTGCTATTTATCTTGCCATGCCCACCAAATTGAATGTAATTTGGTATTCCCAGTATTTACCTTGGGCTTGTCTGATAACATCTGTTTCCGGCGGTTTGTGCTTTGTGGCTTTGGAATATCGTTTAGTAAACCGTCATTACAAGAAAGCCTCAGATAACAAGATGATCGTTAATCTTCTGCGTGTGGCCGGTGCTGTGCTTTTAGTTTATTTGGTACTGAAGATTGGCGACTTGAGTGTCCGTGGTGCCTGGGGTGAAGTATTCTCTGGCGGCACTGAAGGGAATATGTTCCTTTTAGAAACCATATTAGGTTTCATTATTCCGATCATTCTCATTTTCACACCAGCCATAAACAGAGTGGGAGTCCAGGTTTTTGCTGCTATCTGTGGTGTAGCCGGCGTATTGCTGAACCGTTTCAATTTCATCTTTACCGGTATGGCTGATTATGCTGGTACCTCTTATTCTCCCAGCTGGATGGAAATATGGTTGGTTATCGGCCTTACTTGTCTCATTATTCTGTGTTATCTTTTCGCTGTAGAAAATCTGCCGGTTATCAAGGGTAAAAACGAGAAACGCAATGATGTTGTATCTCTGCCGCCTATCGGCCAGATAAGAGGCGCTAATAAAGAACAGAATAAGGGTCAAAGTATCTCACAATAAAAGATCTCATTGTACTTTTATAGAACGGAAAGGAGAATTATATGAGATTTGGAGCTTGGGAAATTGTTTTAATCATAGTGTTGGTTTTGATTGTCTTTGGCGGCTCTAAACTTGCCGGTGTTGGTAAATCTCTGGGCCGTGGTATTAAGGAGTTTAAAGAAGAGGTTTCCGATACCGATAGCAAAGATAAAAATCAGGTTAATGCCGAAGGTGAGTCGGATGAGGAAAAATCTGATTCTAAGAACAAGACTGAATAATTAAAGTATGATTTTGTTTGAATAGGAACTTAGAAATAGGGTGATGTTTTTTGACCGATACCAAAAAAGCTTTTTTAGAGCATCTATCGGAATTACGTAAAACTTTAACCTATTGTGTGGTGGCTTTGCTTGTCTGTTTTCTCGTGGTTTTTATTCTCTTCTGTGATGAGCTGATGGACTTCGCTTTAGGGCCTATTCACAATTTAGGTATTGAGGTTGTCTATACAAGTTTAGCGGAAGTGTGGCTTACGGAGATGAAAGTCTCTTTTATCGCCGGTTTTATAGTTGCCTTTCCCTTCATATCTTTTTTCCTCTGGCGGTTTTTGCGCCCTGCTCTCTATAAAAATGAGCGGCGGACCTTTGCCTTATTGTACTTTACCTCATTGTTCCTATTCCTTTTAGGCGTATGTTTCGCATATTTCGCGGTATTGGCGTTGACTATCAATTTTTTTGTTACCGCTGGCAGTGGTACGGCTTTGCCTATGCTGACCATCAGTAAGTATGTGGAATTTTTAACAAGTTTCCTTATTCCTTTCGGCATAGTTTTCCTTTTGCCTGTAGTAGTATTTGTTTTGGCGAAAGCGGGGATACTGACTGGCGCTACGTTAGCCAAAACCAGGAAGTATGTTATTGTAATATTAGCGGTTTTAGCGGCTATAATCACACCGCCGGATGTAGTATCCCAGTTATTGCTTCTTATTCCTATGGTTATCCTCTGGGAGATCAGTATTTTTATCGCTAAGCGCGTGACTGTAAAAAGAGAGGATAAACTAGCGAAAATAGAATAGTTATATACCTACACAAATGCGAGAGTATGGTTGCTTTTGAGGTATACCTATAAATCTCTTATAGAAGGAGGGGATTAATTTGAGTTTTTTAGCTCCTAATGAAATTGCGAAATCAGCCTCAGCTATTGGCGAGAAAAAAGGTAAGATGACAACAGCTAAAATAATATTGCCTGGTATTTTAGCTGGTGCCTACATTGCTTTCGCTGCTGTGGCATGTTTAACTATAGGATCAGGCTGGGTTGGTGATTGGGCGGCTTCCGGCTTAAATAAAGCCTGCGGCGCTTTCGCTTTCACTGTAGGTCTCATTTTGGTTGTTGTTGCCGGGGCAGAACTTTTTACCGGTAATAATATGTATGTTGCTGTATCCCTTTTGGATGGAAAAACCACGGGTCCACAATTACTGAGGAACTGGGTAGTTGTTTTTATTACTAACTTTATAGGCGCTTTGATTATCGTGGCAATAGTTTACTGGGGTGGGTTCTTATTCCAGAATGGTGAATTATCTGCCTTTGGCGCCAAAGCCGTAGCTACGGCTCAAACCAAAGTATCTTATGATTGGGGCGCGGCTTTCCTGCGGGGCATAGGCTGTAACTGGTTAGTTTGTCTTGCTGTTTGGATGTCCTTAGGAGCTCAGGATATTATTGGCAAGATATTCGCCTGCTTCTTCCCGATCTTCACCTTCGTACTGAGCGGCTTTGAACACAGCGTAGCTAATATGTTCTTTATTCCCGCTGGTATTTTAGCTGCTCAAGGCAGCGTTGATGTTTTGACCTTTGGTAATTTTATTACCGCTAATTTAATACCCGTTACATTAGGCAATATTGTCGGCGGCGCTATCTTTGTCGGTATGTTTTATTTCTTTACTTATCTCTATGCCGAAAAGAAAGCGGATAAGTCCAACACTACCTCAGCCTAAAATTAGTATTATTAGTTTTTAGGTTCCGCCTTTTGGTGTGAACTAAAATACGCCGAGTGTTGTTATTATTACTATAAGGGGGGAGCTTGGGATGAAAGCTTTATCTAATGACGTGATAAAAGAAATCCAAAGCCTAGCGGCAGATTATAAGGACTCCAATGAGCGCCTTATGGAAGTGCTGCTAAAAATGCAGAGACTGACGAACAATTGCTTTAATAAGGAAACTATGGAGGTAGTAAGTAACGCGATAGGTATACCTGAATCAAAACTCTACGACTATGTTACTTTTTATTCTCGTTTTTCCACGGAAAAGCGGGGCAAGTATATTATTCGTATGTGTAAGAGCGCTCCTTGCCATGTTTGCGGTGCGAGAGAAGTGGCTCAGGCTATCTGTGACTTTTTAGATATTGACCCCGGCGGTACCACAGACGACGGTTTATTTACAGTAGAATTTTGCGAATGCATAGGCCTTTGCGAATCTTCTCCTTCTGTTATGATAAACGATAAAGCCTATAGCAATCTGACACCGGATAAAATTAAGGATTTACTCTTAAAATACCAGCAGGGGGTGGCGGTATGATGGAAGAAACCAGGATAATTTTGCGTAATGTGGGTAAAATAGACCCCGTTTCCGTAGAGGAGTTTAAAGCCAATGAAGGATTTAAGGCTCTGGAAAAGGCTTTGTCCATGTCTCAGAAGGAAGTAGTTGATGTTATCATTGCTTCAGGTTTACGGGGCAGAGGCGGCGCTGGTTTCCCTGTAGGTCTTAAATGGAACATGGTTTTAGATACTGAGTCTGATCAGAAATACATTGTATGCAATGCTGATGAAGGTGAACCAGCCACCAATAAAGACCGGGTTCTGTTAAGCGGTGATCCCTTGAGCCTCATTGAAAGTATGGTCATAGGGGGTTACGCTGTAGGAGCCACGAAGGGTTATATTTATTTAAGAGCGGAATATCCATACATTTTTCCGTTACTTCGTGAGGCCATGGAAAATGCCAGAAAAGCTGGTTATTTAGGTAAAAATATTTTGAATTCCGGTTTTGATTTTGATATTTCTCTGGTTTCCGGCGGCGGTGCTTATGTTTGTGGTGAGGAAACAGCTCTGATCGAGTCTATTGAAGGCAAGAGAGGTGAATCCCGTTTCAAACCGCCCTATCCCGGTTTATGTGGTTTATATGATAAGCCCACTGTTATCAATAATGTAGAAACTTTAGTTAACATTCCTGTAATTATCTTGAAGGGAGCCGAGTGGTTTAAGAGTATTGGTACGGAAAAATCCCCTGGTACTAAACTGTTTACCTTATGCGGTAATCTTAATCGCCGTGGTATTTTCGAGTTCCCCATGGGCGTATCCCTTAGAGATCTCATTTATGATGTCGGTGAAGGCGTATGCGGCGGTGAGCTTTTGGCGGTACAATTAGGCGGCGGCAGCGGCCCCATTATCAATGCTAATCAGATTGATATAAACCTGGAAATGGATCGTATTGGACCACATGGCGCTTCCTTAGGCGCCGGCGGTGTCATGGTAATCAATGATAGTCACGATATTGTTGATATTGTAGAAAATATTTTAGAATTCTTTGCCGATGAAAGCTGCGGTAAATGTACTCCCTGCCGTGAAGGTACCATTCAGCTTCTGCGCTTGATCCGGAAAATTAAAAACGGCGATGGCGATATGGGTGATTTGGAAAACTTGGGAGAATTGGCCGATGTCATGATGGACGCTTCACTTTGCGGTCTTGGTCAGACCTCGCCGGTGCCTTTGCTTTCCTCTCTCAAGAATTTTAACGGCGAGTTCGTAAGTATTCTTAAAGGAGGAGACGAATTATGGTGACATTGACGATAGATGGTATAAAAGTTGAAGTAGAGGAAAACTCCACTATTTTAGACGCGGCAAGAAAAGCTAATATTAGAATACCTACTCTCTGTTATCATCCGGATCAAAAGGTAAAAGCCAACTGCCGTATTTGCGTCGTGGAAGTAGAAGGTCAACGGGTATTATCTCCTTCCTGTTCTACGCCGGTACGTGATGGAATGGTAGTGCGTACCACTTCCGAAAGAGTTCGTAAAGCCAGAAAGAACATATTAGAGCTGATTTTTGCCCATCATTCCAAAAACTGTCTGCAGTGTGACAAAAACGGTACCTGCGAATTACAGGATGTTGCCAGAGACTTACAGTTTAATTATGAAGTGCGTTATCCTGTAGAGATCAAGGGGAACGGTAAAAAAGACTTATCTTCTCCCTCTATCGCCAGGGATGTATCTAAATGTATAGATTGTAACCGTTGTTTCTCCGTATGCAACGATGTTCAGACCGTTTGCGCTCTTTCCCGTCAGAAACGTGGTTACAGAACCTTAGTTGGTCCCGCTTTTGGCAAGCAGATGGCGGAAACAGTATGTATTAACTGCGGCCAATGCGTACAGGCCTGCCCTGTAGGCGCCCTTACTGTCCATGATGACAGAGATGTTGTTTGGCAGATGATCGACAGTCCCAAGGAAGTTGTGGCTCAGGTAGCCCCTGCGGTACGTATTACTTTGGCTGAGGCTCTTGGTGAAGCTCCTGGTGTGGTAAGTACCGGCAGATTGGTAACGGCCATGAAGAGATTGGGCTTTGATAAAGTCTTTGATACCGATTTTACCGCTGACTTAACTATTATGGAAGAAGGCACAGAGTTGCTGGGTCGTTTAACTAACGGCGGTGTTTTGCCTATGATTACTTCCTGCAGTCCTGGCTGGATCAAATTCTGTGAAACCTTCTATCCTGAATGTTTGCCGAATCTGTCTTCCTGTAAATCACCTCAGGGGATGTTCGGTGCGGTTATTAAAACCTATTACGCTGAAAAGAACGGCAAAGCGCCTCAGGATATTTACAGTGTGTCAATTATGCCCTGTACTGCCAAAAAATTTGAAGCGAAACGTCCTGAATTAGGCCGTGATGGG
>CAWVFN010000079.1:0-11898 GCA_963928475.1 Bacillota bacterium | reverse complement strand
TGACGGACTGCCGTAAACTCGTTTTCCAGCCTTAAAAACGGGTACTAACAGTTCTTTCATATAGTAATCCGTAAAAGTTTTCTTCTTCCAAGGATGATCCTGGTCAAAAATAGTCAGCGGTTTACTTTCATCAAAGTCTTCATCATACACTGTAACCAAATCAGCCTGGGCTTTACCAGTAGTCTTATCAAATATACGATATACCTTTTTAAAATGCGGCGTCGTGATTTTCACGGCGTTTTCACTTATCTTTATCTTCGGGATTATATTGCCGGCCTCATCCTCTACAGCCGCTAATTTGTAAACACAGCCAAAAACCGGTTCACTTCTAGCCGTAATCAAACGCTCACCAACACCAAAACCGTCTATTTTCGCGCCCTGCATCAATAAATCTCTAATTATGTTCTCATCTAAGGCGTTAGATACGATTATACGGCAGTTAGGTAATCCAGCCTCATCAAACATGGCACGGACTTTTTTTGAAAGATAAGTAATGTCGCCGGAATCCAGGCGTATCGCACCGTCTGTTATCCCAAATTCCTTAAACACCTTTATAGCGTTAGGCATACCGCTTTTAATTACATTATAGGTATCTACCAACAATACGGGCTTATGAGGATAAATACGACAATATTCCTTAAACGCCTCATACTCACTGTCAAACATCTGTACCCAGGAATGAGCCATTGTTCCACCTGCCGGAGTACCAAATAATAAATCGGATATAGTACAAGCTGTACCTACGCAGCCGCCTATACAAGCCGCCCTCGCTCCTAATATTGCGGCGTCGGCTCCTTGTGCCCGCCGTGAACCAAATTCTGTCACAGGCCGTCCATCTGCCGCCCGGCAAATGCGGTTGGCTTTAGTAGCTATTAAACTCTGATGGTTTAAGGCCAATAAAATAAAAGTCTCAACAAATTGAGCTTCCAGAGCAGAAGCGCGTACTGTTAATATGGGTTCATTGGGAAAAATAGGAGTACCTTCAGGTACAGCGTAAATATCACCATGAAATTTAAAAGTTTTTAAATAGCTTAAAAATTCTTCGGAAAAAATACCCTTACTACGCAATAATTCTATATCATCATCATCAAATTTGAGATTCTCTATGTAATCTATGACTTGCTCCAAGCCAGCAGCTATAGCAAAACCACCATTATCAGGAACTTTGCGGAAAAATACATCAAAATATGTAATCTTATTCTGCCAGCCTAAATCAAAATAGCCATTAGCCATAGTGATTTCGTAAAAATCACAAAGCATTGTATAGTTCATTTTCTGTTTCATAATATGGCTCCTTTTATTAAAAACAGTGGCTAAGCCATAGCTTTACCACATTTAATTAATATTAATCTAATTTTTTGTGAAAGTAAAGAGTCTTAATAAATTTTTATGACAATTCTCTCTTTTTTTATTTATTTTTTTCATTTTCTATGCTATAATTGCTTTTTGGTAAATTAAGGAGAGACTAAAATGAAAATTTCAGAATTAAAAGGCGAAGGAGCTTTGCTTCTCACTGCTATAATCTGGGGCAGCGGCTTTATCATGGCTGACGCCTCTTTAACTTTAGGCTTTAAGCCGGGATTCATCAATATGTACCGCTTCAGCGTAGGTGCATTGGTATTGCTTTTAGTCCTAAATAAAAATGTACTTAAACTAAATAAGGCGGAGATTAAAACAGGCATCATAGCTGGGATCTGCTATTTTTTCGGTTTTTATCTGCAAACCATCGGACTGCAATATACCAATGTTTCCAATAACGCTATTTTAACAGCGACAAATTTACTTATGGTACCCTTTATTTCCTGGCTTATATTTAAGAAAAAACCGGATAAACGTCTTTTCGGCGCCGTTATCGTCTGCTTTATAGGTATTGCTATTCTAACCTGGACCGGCGGCAGTTTATCCTTTAATATAGGGGATACCCTTACCCTGATGTGTGCTTTTGCCTACGCTTGCCATATTGCCTATCTCGGCGTCTCTGCCCAAGGCAAAAATCCTTTACGACTAAGTTTCGTACAGCTTCTTACCGTAGGTGTCATATCTGCCGGAGCCTTTTTCCTCTTTGAGGGAGGAGATGTCACCGGAGCTCAATGGAACCCGGGAATCCTGGTTCTTACCTATCTCGCGGTTTTCCCCTCTGCCCTCTGCCTCTTTCTGCAAACTTTTGGCCAAAAATATACACCAACATCCAAAAGCGCTATTCTCCTGTCCTTTGAATCCTTCTTTGGTGCCGCCTTTTCAGTCATGTTGGGATTGGAACCAATTACCCTGAACCTTCTCATCGGCGGTACAATAGTTATTGCCACCGTTATCTGGTTAGAATGGCAAGGCTCAAAAAATCCTGCCTTGCAGTAACTAAACTATGATATTACACCATCAAATCAAAAATAATATAATCAGTAACCAATATGAGTTCAAGGGAGACTTTCTTGTAGAAAGTCTCCCTTTTCTTTGCAATTAATTAACTTTTTAATTCTCTGCCGTCACTATGCCTCTTAAAGAAATCCTTGGTTTCCCTGGCCACAACACCGCTTAACACAAATAGAGCGATCATATTGGGCAGTGCCATTAAACCATTGAATATGTCAGCTATGGTCCAAACAGCGGAAACAGTCATGTAAGGCCCAATAAATACAGCTAAAATGTAAAGCCAACGATAAGTTTTAACTACACGTTCATTACCATTAGAAAGATATTCTAAACAGCGCTCAGAGTAATAATCCCAACCCAGAATAGTAGTAAAGGCAAAAAATATAAGACATATCATTAAGATAAAAGACGACACCATAGGCGGGAAAGGTAAACCATTCTGGAAAGCATAAGTAGTAACCTGTACACCTTCTAAACCCTCAACCTGCCAGGCTCCAGTAAGTACTACGGAAATACCTGTCATAGCACAAATAATAATGGTATCTATAAAGGTACCTGTCATAGACACAAGACCTTGACGTACAGGTTCTTTGGTTTTGGCAGCCGCCGCGGCGATAGGAGCTGAGCCTAAACCAGCCTCATTGGAAAAAATACCACGGGCAACACCCTTTTGCATAGCAACAGTCATTGAACCGACAACACCACCGGTAACAGCGTAGGGATCAAAAGCAGCTTTTACAATAATTACTATAGCTTCAGGTATTTTAGTAATGTTCATGATCAAAAGCAATAAACAGAAAACAATATACAAAATCGCCATAAAAGGCACTATAACCTGGGCAACTTTGGCGATCCTCTGGATGCCGCCAATGACCACAAGAGCAACTATTATTGCTAAGACCAACGAAGCAATGACGACAGTCCATGAATATGTGCCTATTCCTGGAACTGTAACAGACCAGGCCATGTTAGGATCAAAGAAATTCTGTACAGCTGAGGCAATACCATTAACCTGAGTAAAAGTACCAATACCAAAAAGACCTACACATACGCCGAAAAATGCGAAAATACAGGCTAACCATTTCCATTTTCTGCCCATACCGTGTTCAATATAGTAGAAGGGACCGCCTAAAGCATGTCCATTGGCGTCCACTTTACGATACTTAACAGCTAAAAGACCTTCAGAATACTTAGTTGCCATACCAAGAAAGGCCGCCACTACCATCCAAAACAGGGCTCCAGGACCACCTAAGCAAATCGCTGTGGCGACACCTACAATGTTACCAGTACCTATAGTAGCTGATAAGGCTGTACAAAGAGCCCCAAAAGAGGTTACTTCACCTGTACCACCTTTTTCATTTTTCACCATCCACTTTAAGGCCAATGGTAACTTACGTACTTGCAGTATACCAGTGCGAGTCGTCAGTAAAAGACCGCCGGCTAAAATCAGTATCATCAGAGGCCAGCCCCAAACAAAATCATCAATTGTCGTCAGCACCTCATTAATCGTTGTCCACATTATTCATTATCCTTTCCATTCCATAAAAATAAAATCGAAAATAAATTTTTCGATCTCAGAACAAAAGGAGTTCCAGTTATAAAACCTCTGTCCTTTTGCCTGAGAGATTGGTGTTTTCATCTTACACCTTCGGCGCCCGTCTGTTAACGGTACTCTCCAGAGTAGTTTATAATATATAATATCGACACTATTAATCCTCCAGCATATCAAGGTACAAGACAAAAAATAAATACCGGGCAGGTCATTCCCTTCCCGGTATTTATTAATATCAATATCGGAGAACTATAATAATAGGCCTTATTAACTATAAAATATAAATTTAACAATTATTTGCCTTTAGCCGCTTTTGCTGCCTTCTTTTCCGGAATAAGATAATTATTCTGGAAATCATTGGTTTCTCTGGCAATTACATTGCTTAATAACAGAAGAGCTATTAAGTTAGGTACCGCCATCATAGCGTTGAATGTATCGGAAATATCCCAGGCTAACTGGAGAGAAGCAACTGCGCCAAAGAAAGGCAATATGGAGAATATTATACGGTAGGCTATATTCAATTTAGTGCTACCAACTAAATATTCCAAAGCCTTTTCACCATAATAGGACCAGCCTAAAATTGTGGAGCTGGCAAACAATAATATACTTATCGTTACTAAGACGCCGCCAAAACTGCCTAATTGGTTAGAGAAGGCAAGAGTTGTTAAAGCCGCACCGGATACAAATTCGCCAGTAGCAGGATCAACTGTACCGAGAACGCCAGAGGAAGCTACAACCAAACCAGTCATGGTACAAATAATAATAGTATCAATGAAAGTACCTGTCATGTTCACATAACCCTGTCTGCAGGGATGATCTGTCTGAGCCGCCGCCGCAGCGATAGGAGCGGAACCCAAACCAGCCTCATTGGAGAATACGCCACGGGCCACACCAAAACGAATGGCATTGGCAACTGTGGCCCCTAATACACCGCTAACAGCTGAACGAGGAGAAAAGGCATCCACGAAAATCATGGCCAAACCAGAGGGAATATTTCTAAAATTCATAACTATAATCAGTAAGGCTACAGCAAAATAGAATACAGCCATGAAGGGTACAACCTTAGAAGAAACTTTTGCTATGCTCTTGATACCGCCTAAAATAACTATAAGACAGAAAATAACAACTAAAATACCGGTAATCCAAGGAGCAATACCAAAAGTACTTTCTAAAGCGCCAGCCACAGCATTACTTTGAGTCATATTACCTATACCAAAGGAAGCCACAACTGTGAAAAGAGCAAAAAGGAAGGCAAGAAATTTACCAAGACCTTTCCATCTAAGACCATCCCGTAAAGCATACATAGTACCGCCTACGGTTTCGCCTTTATCATTAGTAGTACGATATTTAACAGCTATTACACTTTCACCATATTTAGTGGAAAGACCAAAAATAGCTGTAAGCCACATCCAAAATACGGCACCAGGACCACCGGAAACCATCGCAGTAGCAACACCTGCGATGTTACCGACACCCACCGTAGCGGATAAAGCCGTCATCAGTGATTGAAAGGGTGTAATATCCCCCTTTGTACCGGGATTTTTTCTAAAAATAGACTTTAGAGCGTATCCCAGATTACGCCAAGGCAAGAACTTCAAACGAAATGTGAGAAAAATACCGGTGCCAACTAAAAGTACCAGCATATACGGACCCCACATAAAGGAGTTCACTACCCCGACAATCTCACTAAAAGTTTCCATAATCATCACCTTTCCTGTTTTTAATATTTTAAAATATTCTCTTAACAGAATACTTAAAACCAGACATGATACCTAAACCGCAAATAAAAAAGAGTAAAACCAGGGTTTCACTCTTAAGAGGAACAATTAATATTTTGCCAAAGCAGATGAAATAAATAATCTGCTAATTAAACAATGACAATATATCTCTGTCCTTTTGCCTGAGAGATTAGCGCTATAAGCGCTTTGCACCTTCGGCACTCTATAAGAGCTTCTCCAGAGCGCTATCTGTTTACAGTCCCCGCCTTAAAAGACACCTGAGAGCATTACTCCTTCGGTAAGGTTCAGCCTATTCTTCTGTAAACTTCAATTAGCGGTTTTTGTGAAAATTTTGGGAAATAATTATAAATAAATTAGTAAGTTAATGTGAAAATAATACTATATTTTTATGGAAAAAGCAATATCTTTTTAGACAATAGTATTATTTTAAATAAAATTTCATCTTTTACCATATTATAATACTAACTTTGCCGGCGTAAAACAAAATTCTGAAAATCTAAGGTTTCACTAAGCACCACTTTATTTAAAAGCAAAACCGCTGTTATATTAGGTATGCACATTAAAGCGTTAAAAATATCAGAAACAGCCCATACTATCTCAAGAGAGGAAACAGCGCCTATAAACAATGCCACTCCAAAGCAAAGACGGTAAATAATTCTGCTTCCGCCACTGCCAGTTAAGTACTCTAAAGACTTTTCACCATAATAGGACCAGCCCAAAATAGTGGAAAAAGCGAATAAAAGCAAACTAAGTGAGATTAAATTTTCACCAAAACCACCCAGTATCATAGTAAAGGCCTGAACCGTCAGGGCCGCGCCTGATAAGCCATGGTTCGGCAATATCCCAGAAGAAGCTATTACTAAACCTGTCATGGTACAAATTACCAGGGTATCTATAAAAGTGGCTGTCATGTTTATATACCCCTGACGGGCACAGTGATCCGTAGAGGCTGCCGCAGCGGCTATAGGCGCTGAACCCAGACCGGCCTCATTAGAAAAAATACCCCGGGCGACACCATAGCGAATAGTTTCCGTTAAGGTAATCCCTACAGCACCTCCTAAGGCACATTCGGGAGAAAAAGCACCAACGATAATAGCCTCTGCGCCAGCGGGTATATTCCGCCAATTAACAGCTATAGACAAAAAGGCGGCGATGAAATAAAAAATGGCCATAAACGGCACCAGCTTAGAAGTGAACGAGGCAATTTTTTTTATACCGCCGCTTATTATCACAAAACACAGTATGGACAAAACAATACCGGTCAATGGCCGGGGAAGAGAATATGTCTGTTCTAATACCCCGGCGATGGCATTACTTTGTGTCATATTGCCGATACCAAAAGAAGCTATAACAACAGCTAAACTGAAAATTATAGCTAAAATAGCCGCCAACCTGCTGTGAGGAAAGGCGTTTCTAAGAATATACATGGCACCGCCGCACATCTCTCCTTTATTATTTATCTCTCTAAATTTTACAGCCAAAAGACTCTCACTATACTTAAGGGAAAGTCCAAATAAAGCTGTAAGCCACATCCAAAATAAGGCACCGGGACCTCCCGCTGTCATAGCTGTGGCAACACCAGCTATATTACCAACACCAACTGTAGCCGAAAGAGAAGTCATTAAAGACTGAAAGGGAGATATATCTCCAGAGCCAATTGTTTGAGAATGACATATTGATCTCAAAGCAAAGCCCAAATTGCGCCACGGCAAAAGCCGCAGGCGAAATGTTAAAAATATTCCCGCCAAGGGTAATAAAATCAATAAGGGAATACCCCATATAACCCTGTCAAGCCTAAATATAAAAGACGCTAAAAAATCCATTGACAGGCCTCCATTTATAATTTTAAAATATCATATATTTATGTTATAATTAAAATAATATATATTTCCATAAAGTAAGGTGATTGCAATGGATCCCAGTCAGGATTGGTTCATGCGCCAACTTATGATTTTAACTGACGGTATCCGGGGTACCCGCGAAAAAGGCGCTAAAATAGAAATACCAGAACCTACCAACGCCATTGCCAATGATAATGTACTCCCGGAAATCCTAAAGGGCATGGTGGCTAACGGTCAAATAGATGAAGCGGAAAACCTTCTCTTCCGCTGTGTGGAGAATTATCCTTTAGTGGAAAACTTTCATATAGGCCTGGACTTTTACAAAACTTTAGCGGCATTAAGCTCTGAGGATCTAACCAACGCAGGCTGGTCAAAAGATGAAATAATGGAAGGAATATCCGATCTTTATCAGCTAATATTTAATGAAACACTGGAACCGGAGAAAATATTCAGGGAGGAGTTTTAATATGGGAAAAATAATAGGCAGATTTCTTTTGCCCCATCCCCCAGTTCTCATACCCCAAGTAGGCAAAGAACAGGCGAAAATGGGCGAGACAACAATCTCGGCCTTTAAAGAGGTAGGCGAAAAAATTAAAGAGTTGGCTCCTGATACCATTATAATTATCAGTCCCCACGCTCCCCTGTTTCAAGACCATTTTTATATTAACGAAAACCGCCGCTGCAGCGGTGATCTTGCCCAATTCGGACATAAGGAAATACTGTTAGGTTTTGACTGCGATAATGACTTAACAACGGCAATAAAAGATAAAGCTAAAACTTACAACATCAGATCCGGATTGGTGGATAAACAAATTCTGAGGCGCTATAATCTTTCCTACGATTTGGATCACGGTGTAATAGTACCGCTATATTTTATTTGTAATTTTTACAGTGACTTTAAACTCATTCCCATAGGCTTGACAAGTATGGGACCACAAGATCACTATCATCTTGGTGAAGCCATTGCTGAAGCAGTGAAGGCAAGTGATAAAAATGTCGTCATTATAGCCAGCGGCGATATGTCCCATAAACTAAAGGAAGATGGTCCCTATGGTATAGCGCCTGAAGGGAAAATATTTGAGGAAAAAATAGAAACACTGCTCAAAACAGGCAATATTACCGGGCTCCTTTCTATTGATCCTCAGTTAGAGGAAAAAGCCGCACAATGCGGTCTATACAGTTTATATATCCTTTGCGGCACCTTAACAGGCTTTGCCATGGAAGCCGCAATACTCTCTCACCAGTGGCCCTTTGGTGTAGGCTATCTGATTGCCGATATAAAAGAAGGTCAAAAAGTATTGAGCTCACCTTTAACGGAATATTTAGAAAAACGAGATGAAGAATTAAAAAATATCACTAAAAAAGAAGATTACCCTTTGGCTTTAGCCAGAATGGCTTTAGCCTATTACCTTGATACTGGTAAAGAGCTTACACTACCCCAAGATCTACCTGAAGAATGGCAGGAAAAATCCGGCGGTGTTTTTGTATCCTTCAAAAAAGACGGTGCCTTACGAGGCTGTATAGGTACTATTAGTGCTACGCAGCCAACTTTAGGTGAGGAAATAATCAACAACGCCATTGCCGCCGGAACTAAAGACTTTCGTTTTCAGCCTATTACACCCGGTGAAATTAAAGATTTAACAATCTCTATAGATGTCCTGGAAAAACCTGAGGATATAGATGATATATCATCTCTTAATCCAAAAATTTACGGCGTTATTGTCAGCAGTAATGGTAAACGCGGCCTACTCCTGCCAGATCTTGAAGGCATAGATTCGCCAGAAGAACAAGTCAAGATAGCAAGGGAAAAAGCCGGCATTCCCTTTTTTAAAAAAGTAAAACTACAAAGATTTAAAGTGAGACGCTATGAATAAATCTACCACAATATCACCTATAGCCCAATATCAGCAAAAAGAAGGAGATAAAGTTCGCTGCTCCCTTTGTCCCAGCTACTGTCTTATCCCGGAAGGAGGAAGAGGCAGCTGCTTAGCCAGGAAAAATCAGGACGGTGTCCTAATAGCCGACAGCTATGGGAAAATAACCTCCATGGCAGTTGACCCCATGACTAAAAAGCCACTGAACAGATTCTATTCACAAAATACTATACTGACCGTGGCTTCCTATGGCTGTAATTTACATTGTGCCTTTTGCCAAAATCATGAGATTTCTCAAAATATGGCTGCTTACACATATTACTCACCACAGGAAATTCTTAATCTCGCCCTGCACCACACTGTCAATGATAACGTAGGATTAGCCTTCTCCTATAATGAGCCAACCATCAGTTATGAGTATGTAGTGGACTGCTTTAAGCTGATTCGGGAAGCGGGACTGAAAACGATTTTGGTTACTAATGGATTTCTCAATCCCCAGGCTTTCGCTTATCTATCCTCAATTACAGACGCTATGAATATTGATCTAAAAAGCTTTAACCCGGAATTCTATAAAAAAGTTTGCGGCGGTAATTTGGATACTGTACTTAAAAATATCAAAACCGCAGCGGCAAATTGCCACGTGGAAATAACTACTTTGATTATACCAGGCTTAAACGACTCAATGGCTGAGATAGAAGCTATGGCTCAATGGATAGGATCTATAGATAAAGAAATTCCATATCATCTAAGCCGCTTTTTTCCCAGGTATAAAATGAACCTTAAAGAGCCTACTCCCTTAGATACAATGGATGAGGCCGCGGAAATAGCCTCAACTTATCTTAAATATATATATTTAGGAAACGTATAAGTTAGAATAAAAAAACTATGGCTTTCGCCATAGTTTTTTTCACCATATAATAAGCAACAGTTACTTTAATTCCACACTGCCTAAAATTACAGAACAATTAAGATGTACCGTAGGACCATTAACTATAGAAGAAAATAAATTATCACCATCTACTGTTCCTAAAATTGGAGTTTTATCCACAACTATATTAACCTGAGGCGGTAAAATAATCTCGGCACTGCCCATAAGGACATCAATATCAATACTAATATCTTCCGCTATCTCAGCGTTAGATAAATCGAGAATACCTGTACCTAAAAGAACACTAAACTTTCCTCCCTCATATCTATCACTAATAACCCTTCTGACTGTAGAAAAAAACACCCGGAATTTACCGCTGACTGTCTCCTCTGTATAAGAATTAACATTATTCCTGCCCCTGCCAAAAATTATATATAAACCCATGAGTATACAAAAAACGGGAATTATCAAGCGCCAAAACAAATGCCAGGGGAAAATATCCCAAGCTGATAAAAATAATATCACACCTATTGCCAAACAAACTGTATTGCCCATATTTAACCCCCGGCTTTTTATGTTTATCAAACTGGGTATAATAATAATTAATGTCCACCAGCCAGGGAAAAATATCTCTATACGCCATATGCTCAATGCATTGCCCCCCAGTATCACACCAAGAGCAATGAGAATTATGCCTCCCGCCACAGAAACCGTATTCTTCATAGATTATTTCCTTTCCTTAAATAAATTCTTAACAATAATATAAATTATTTATGGTATTATTTTATCATAGCTTTAAGACGCTTACATTAAAAATAAATTATAAATAAAAAAATGCATAATATTTTTATTTTTATTTAATAATAATTGACAAATTAAGTTAAATATTATATCATACTATTGGTCATAATTTTATAAAAAGTCAATGTTTTGTTGAAAATTTTTTGACTTTATGGGAGGGTATAATATAAAATTACCTAAAAGATGTAAGTAAAAAGTAATATTTATAATTAAATATCGCCCAATTTAATCATTAAAAGGATGGATGTCACAATGTTAGTAGAAGAAAAAAAGCAATTAAACAATTTTTTAGTCACGACTTTCAACTCCGTGTTAAAGCTTGAAGAGACTGCTCTGAAAAGGTCATCCTACAGTGATATTACCATTAAGGAATTGCAGCTTTTGCAGATAGTTTACGAACGCGGTTTAAATGGAGGCGATAATACTGCCGGTGCGATAGCTAAAGAATTAAAAATAACACCGGGAACTCTTACTACAGCTGTAAAGCTTTTGGAAAAGAAAGGCTACGTAAAAAGAAGCCAAGATACAAAAGATAAACGTTCGGTTCATATTTTAGTTACTGAAAAAGGCGAAAAGACTAATCTTGACAATCTTGCTTTCCATAGTGAACTTGTTGATTCTTTGGTTGATTCCCTTGCTGATGACGAAATAGCTGGATTAAAAAAAGGCTTAGTAACAGTACTTGATTTCTTTAAAGAAAAAATAAATAATTAGAGAGGTATTATGTTAAAAATCGTAACGGATAGCACATCTGATCTATCTTTCGATTACGCCAAAGAAAACGGTATTGAAATAGTTTCATTACCTGTTTTCTTTGGCGATGATTGTTATAGGGACGGCATTGATTTAAGTA
>CAWVFN010000078.1:0-53344 GCA_963928475.1 Bacillota bacterium | reverse complement strand
AAATGCAACAAACTATTATTTAAAGTTTTTTTACCAACTTTAGTTTTTTACAGTCTCTATCATTCAGATATTCGCGATGTCTTTGATTTGCGTTTGTTGATCTATGCGGCAGTAGGCATAACAGTCTATTTTATTATATTATGGCTGGTATCTGCCAGGCTAATCAAAGACCCTACAGTTAGTGCCACTACTGTGCAGGGAGCGTATCGTTCTAATTGTCTTATTTTCGGTATTCCTATAGCGACTTCTCTTTACGGTACCGCCGGTGTCGGTCCCACAGCTCTTATCGCCTGCGTAATGGTGCCTTTATATAATATTTTTTCAGTACTTGTTTTTTCCGATAAAAAATCAGGGGTAAAACAGCAGTTTGTGGAAATAATAACCAATCCCTTAATTATCGCGGTTTTTTTAGGTCTCATCTTTGTGGCTTTAAATCTTAAGTTGCCTTCTGGTATTGAAAGTGCCGTAGGCAGTGTGGCGGATATAGGATCCCCTTTTTCCCTTATAGTTTTAGGGGCTTCCTTTCATTTTACTATTCCCAGGGCTAAGCTTGGTCCTTTGATCAGTACTCTTTCTTTAAAGCTGATTTTCGAGCCGCTGGTATTTTTAACTATTGGTTATTTGATTTTTGGTTTTAAGGGTGGCTTCTTTGTTGGTTTAATGGCGGCCTTTGCCACGCCGTCATCTTCTACCTCATATATAGTAGCGGCGGAAATGGGAGGAGACGGAGAATTAGCTGCTCAAATAGTGGTTTATTCCTCTTTAGCTTCTATAGTTACTATTTTCTTTATAGTTTTCGCAGGCATAAATTTAGGTATTTTATAATAATTTATTGCCAGACTATTCTCAAACAGGAATATGTGTGATATAATAATCTATTAGCATAATATAACAAAAGCCACTATAAAGCCACTATTAACAGGGAGCGAAGTCGGTCTTTCGATTATTTTGATGGATGAGGAACCTTTATATTAGTTAGGAGGTGTGAGCTATGGTAGATACTAATTATATGGTTTTAGCTGAACTTAAAGAAAAAATAACTTCGTATAATCCTAATAGTAACTGGGAAGCTATAGTAAAAACCTATGAGTTTGCCAGAGAAGCTCACGACGGTCAATTCCGTCACTCCGGCGAGGCATATATTGTTCATCCATTATCGGTAGCTTTGATTTTAACCTCTATTGAAGCGGACGATGATACTATAATGGCAGGTCTTCTCCATGATGTAGTTGAAGATACATCCATTACTACTGAGGATATTGAAAATAATTTTGGCAAAACTGTAGCTCTTCTTACAGATGGAGTTACAAAACTGAGCAAACTGGACGGGCGCAGTAAAAGCGAACAGAAAATGGAAAATATGCGGAAAATGTTTTTCGCCATGGCTACTGATATACGGGTCATTATTATTAAGTTAGCTGATAGACTCCATAATATGCGGACTTTAGGCTATCATTCTTCGGAAGCCAAGCGCCGAGCCATAGCTCAGGAAACTTTAGATATTTATGTACCTTTAGCTAATCGTCTTGGTATTTTTCAGTTTAAATGGGAACTGGAAGACTTATCTTTAAAGACCCTGGAGCCATCTAAATATAAGCGTTTAGTTGAAGAGATAGCTGTCACCAGGGAAAAACGTCAGGAATATATAGAAACCGTAATAGATATTCTGAGACGGAAACTGGAGGAAACTGGAATCAAGGCCGAGATATACGGCAGACCCAAAAATTTTTACAGCATATACAATAAAATGCGCAAGCAAAATAAGCCTTTAACTGAGATTTATGACTTATTAGCTTTACGTGTAATTGTGGATGATGTGTCCGACTGCTATGGTGTATTAGGTATAGTCCATAGTCTTTGGACGCCGATGCCGGGACGTTTCAAAGATTATATCGCTTTACCAAAACAGAATATGTATCAATCCATACATACTACTATAATCAGTCCCAATGGGGAACCTTTAGAAATACAGATACGTACTAAGGAAATGCATCATGTGGCTGAACACGGTATAGCTGCCCACTGGCAGTATAAGGAAGGTCTTAGTTATAATGGCAGAGCCGCGGAAAAGCTCAATTGGCTGCGGCAGATGCTGGATTGGCAAAAAGAAGTCCGTGACGCTGATGAGTTTATGGAGTCAGTCAAGAGTGATCTCTTTGATGACGCTGTCTATGTTTTTAGCCCTAAAGGTGATGTTTTTGAACTGCCCAAGGGTTCTTGTCCTCTTGATTTCGCTTATCGGGTTCATACGGAAGTAGGACACAGAGCTGTAGGTGCTAAAATAAACGGCAGAATTGTGACCTTTGATAATGAGCTTCATAATGGGGATATTGTGGAGATCATTACTTCTAAGGCTGGTAAACCCAGCCGGGATTGGCTCAATATAGTAAAGACGCCTCAGGCTAAAAACCGTATCAGAAGCTGGTTCCGGAAGGAGCAGCGGGAAGAGCTGATTGCCAGAGGCAAGGAAATGTATGAGCATGAGGTAAAGCGCTATGGCGAGGCTATGGCACCCTATCTTAAAGGCGAAAAGATAATGACTATCGCTAAGCGATATAAGTATAATTATATTGAAAGCCTCTTTATCGCTTTAGCGGAGAATCATGTGACTATTAACGGAGTTATTAATGCTATTAAAGATGAGATACGCTATGTAGAGCCGGCGGAGATCCCAGAAGTAAAGCCTTTTAAAGAGCATAAAGCCAACTCCTTAGGTGTAGGCGTGAAGGGCATTGATAATTTGATGATACGTTTTGGACACTGCTGTAATCCTTTGCCCGGCGATGATATAATAGGCTATATAACAAAGGGAAAAGGCATCACCGTTCACCGCCGTGACTGTAATAGCTTGCAGCACGGTACTGATCCTGCTCGTTACATTGATGTTTTTTGGGAAGAGGGAAATGACAGCCGTTTTCAGGCGGAGATTGAGGTTTATGCTCAGGATAGGGATAGACTAACTACTGACGTTATGACTGCCATAGCCGATACTAAAAGTACCATCAATTCTGTTTACGGTCGTTCCGCCAAAAACGGCATGGCTCATGTTAACGTAAAAATAGAGGTAAAAAGTAACGATCACTTGGACTTTATTATTAATAAGCTGAGGAAAATACGGGGTGTAAGCAGGGTACGCAGAGTTATTCACGGCAAGCACCAAGAGGATTAAGGATGAAATGTATAATACAGAGGGTTAAAAGCGCCTCAGTAACTGTGGCTGGTAAGTGTCAGGGTGAGATTGGACAGGGGCTGCTGATATATTTGGGAGTTGGCAAAGACGACGGTGAAAAGGATTTAGCCTTTGTGGCGGAAAAAATCCCTAATTTGCGTATTTTCCCAGATGCCGCCGAGAAAATGAATCTCTCTCTTTTAGATTTTGGTGGTTCTATTTTGTTGGTATCTCAATTTACTTTATATGGTGATTGCCGCAAGGGCCGGCGTCCCGGCTTTTCTGATGCTGCCGAGGCTGATAAGGCCAATGATTTTTATGAAAGGCTAATTAAACTTTGGCGGCAAAGAGGCCTGACTATAGAAACTGGTATTTTTCAAAGTGATATGCTGGTAGAATCTGTAAATTGGGGGCCTGCAACCTTTATTTTGGATACTCAGGTTTAACCAGCTTTAGCTCAGCCACCCTGATAAATAACTATCTAAAGCCTTGTTCAGGATGCGGCGGAATAATTGTTATGACAAATATAAAAGTAAGAAAGGACAAAATATATGGAAGTTTTTAAGGTTGAAGTCATGCCTTTAGGCACTAACTGTTATTTGGCTTACGACAAAGAAACTAAAGAAGGAATCGTAATCGATCCCGGCGGTAACGGGGAATTGATTTTAAATAAAATAAAAGAAAAGGCTTTACAGCCTAAGGCCATTATAAATACCCATGGCCACTGGGATCATATAGGAGCCAATGTGGCTGTGGCTGAGGCTTTAAATATTCCCGTATATATTCATAAAGATGATGGGGCTTATCTTACGGATCCTGCTATGAATATTTCTAATATGATGGGAACTAAGTCCGTGGCCAAGGCTGCTGATGGCTTTTTAGCCGAGGGAGATAAAGTAGTTTTTGGTAATTGCTCTCTCACTGTTATCCATACTCCTGGTCATACTCCCGGCGGTATTTCCCTCTATGGTGAGGGTGTTGTTTTCAGCGGTGACAGCCTTTTCATGCGTTCTATCGGCAGAACAGATCTTCCCGGCGGTGACTATGGTGTTTTACTGGACAGCATTAAAAATAAACTGTTGGTTTTGCCGGGTGATACTATTGTTTGTCCTGGTCACGGTATGGTTACTACGATTCGGGATGAGTTAAACGGCAATCCTTTTGTGAGGTAAAGATAGCAATGAGTATAACCAGACCTAAGGGTACAAATGATTTTTTGCCCTCTGATACAGAAAAATGGCGTTATGTAGAGTCAATATTGAGAGAGACGGCGGCGGCTTATGGCTATGAGGAGCTGCGGACGCCGATATTTGAGTCTACTGATTTGTTTCTCCGAGGCGTAGGTGAGACTACGGATATAGTTAATAAGGAGATGTATACCTTTGAGGATAAAGGAGGACGCAGTATTACTTTGCGTCCTGAAGGCACAGCCTCAGCGGCCAGGGCTTATATTGAACATAAGATGCATGGTTTATCACAGCCAGTAAAACTATGGTATACAGGTCCCATGTTCAGGTATGAAAGGCCGCAAAAGGGCAGATTCCGGCAGTTTCACCAGTTCGGTTTAGAGGCCTTTGGCTCCGATGATCCGGCTCTGGACAGTGAGGTTATTGCCTTTGCATTTACCTTTTACAGCAAATTAGGTCTAAAGGGTCTTTCTGTGCGTTTAAACAGTGTAGGTTGTCCCCATTGCCGTCAGGAGCACAAGAGAAAGCTGCAGGAGTTTTTGCGTCCTCACCTTGAGGAGCTTTGTTCTGATTGCCGCAGCCGCTTTGAGAAAAATCCTTTGCGGATTTTTGACTGTAAAAATGAAAAGTGTCAGTCTTTGATCAACGGTGCTCCGACTATCCTGGAGTGTTTATGTGATGAGTGTCAGGAGCACTTTACCAAGGTAAAGGCGTATTTAACAAGAGCTGGTATTCCCTATCATGTGGATGCTAAATTAGTCCGTGGTTTAGATTATTATACAAAGACGGCTTTTGAGATCCTCTTAGAGGATATTGGTGCCCAAAGCGCAATTTGCGGCGGTGGTCGTTATGATGGTTTAATTAAGGAGATCGGCGGCAATGATACTTGCGGCGTAGGTTTTGCCTTAGGGATGGAACGGGTATTCGCCGCCATGGAATCTCAGGGTATTGAGATCCCCGCAGTGCCTAAATGTGACGTCTTTTTAATTGCCTTAGGTGACAAGGCCAAGGAGGCTCTTTTCCCAGCAGCCGTATCCCTTAGGGGTAAAGGTATAAAGACAGAGTTGGATTTTTTGGGCAGAAGCTTGAAATCCCAGATGAAAACAGCGGACAGGCTGGGAGCTAAATATGCGGTGATTTTAGGTGAAGATGAGTTGGCGGCGGGAAAAGTGATTTTCCGTGATATGTCCGACGCTCAGCAAGATACCATTTCTTTAGAGGAGATAACAGACGAGGTTAGCAGGAGGATAAAACAATGAAAAGAACCCACTATTGTGGCGAAGTAAACAAAAAGCACAATGAGGAAACAGTGACTCTCTGCGGTTGGATTCAGCGCCGCCGGGATCACGGTGGTTTAATTTTTATCGATTTAAGGGATCGTACCGGTGTTGTTCAGTTGGTCATTGACCCGCAAATAGCTGGCGAGTATTTTTCCTTAGGAGAAAAAGCCCGTCCGGAATATGTAATTGAGGCTACAGGTAAAGTTTCCATCAGACCGGAAGGACAGGAAAATGCCAATATCTCCACAGGTGATATTGAAGTTTATATCAGCGAAATGGAGATACTGAATAGTGCTAAGACTCCGCCTTTCCTCATCGAGGATAATGTGGATTGTGATGAAAACGTGCGTTTAAAATATCGTTATTTAGATTTGCGTCGTCCTGAGCTGCAGCGTAATTTTAAATTACGCCATGATTTGATTATGAAAATCAGGAATTATTTGGATCAAAACGGTTTTTGGGAAATAGAAACGCCTATTTTGGGTAAAAGCACTCCTGAGGGAGCCAGAGATTATTTAGTTCCCTCTCGTATGCATCCTGGTGAGTTTTATGGTTTACCCCAGTCTCCCCAGCAATATAAACAGATGCTGATGATAGCTGGTATGGATAAGTATTTCCAGATTGCCCGTTGCTTCCGGGATGAGGATTTACGTGCTGACCGTCAGCCTGAATTCACTCAGCTGGATTTGGAAATGTCCTTTATTGACCGGGAACATATCATGACTCTTATGGAAAATATGATGGCGGAAATTTACCGGGATATTTTAGGTATTGAACTTAAGACTCCCTTCCTGCGGCTTAGCTATGATGAGGCTATGGAGCGCTTTGGCTCAGATAAGCCTGATCTGCGTTTTGCCATGGAGCTGAAGGATATCAGCGATATAGCCAAAGATTCTGATTTTAAAGTGTTCGCCGCTAACGTAGCTAAAGGCGGTGTGGTTAAGGGCATCACTGTCAAGGGCGGCTCTCATTTCTCCCGCCGTGAGTTAGATGATCTTACAAAATACGCTGGTATTTTCGGCGCCAAAGGCATGGCTTGGATGGTAGTGACCGGTGGTGAGGAAAAGGTAAAGTCACCTATAGCTAAGTTCTTTACCTCTCAGCAGATAGAGGCGATTTTAGAGCGTATGGAAGCTGAAGTCGACGATGTGGTAATGTTTATCAGTGATAACTATGAAACCACCTGTAATGTCCTGGGCAATCTCCGTAATGAGGTGGCGCGCCGGGAAAACCTTATAGATCCTGACGCCAATTGCTTCCTTTGGGTAACAGATTTCCCCATGTTTGAATATGACGATGAGGAAAAACGATACGTGGCTAAACATCATCCTTTCACGATGCCAATGGATGAGGACTTAGAAATACTTATGGATCAGCCTGAAAAAGTACACGCTAAAGCCTATGATATGATTCTTAACGGTGTTGAATTAGGCGGTGGCAGCATACGTATTCATGACAGTGAGATCCAGGCTAAAGTGTTTAAGCTTTTAAAATTAAGCGATGAAGATATAAAAGAAAAATTTGGCTTTTTCCTTAACGCTTTACAGTATGGTACTCCTCCTCATGGCGGTATAGCCTTTGGTATTGACCGTATGGTTATGCTGATGGCCAAAAGGAAGAGTATTCGTGACGTTATCGCCTTCCCCAAGACTCAAAGTGCTACTTGCCTAACTACCGAATCACCCTGTGCTGTGGCTCCCAAACAATTGCGGGAGCTTGGTCTCACTCTGCGTCACAAGGAAGAAGAATAGTTGAAAATTTTTCCTGCATATAAATAGTGACTTTTCATATAATAAATTTACCAGTCCTTAGGCGAGTTTTGGCAATTGCTTTATTGCACCATGATATACCTTGCTTTTTTAACGGTAATGTAGTAGAATAAGTTTATAAAATCCCTGCGTTGTGCGTGGCGGCTTACGTTTTGTACCTACACCGATAATACGGGAATCTAACTCTGGACATGGACTTTATGCCCCTATGGGGGGACAAAGAAAGTGTTCGGGAGGATACCCACCTGCAAATATTGCAGGGAGCAAAACGAAGTCCACGGCATTTGCGGGGATTTCTCTATTTATTGAAAAAGCGGGAGTGTAGAGAATAAATGTATGATGAACGCTTTAAACGTTTTGTTCCTTTAGTGGGAGAGGAATCCTTTGCTGCCATTAATCATTGTAAAGTGGCTGTCTTTGGTATCGGCGGTGTTGGTTCTTACGCTGCTGAGGCATTAGGCCGCAGTGGTGTAGGCCAAATGACTTTGATAGACTATGATACGATAGCTTTACATAATATCAACCGTCAGATTCATGCCTTAAATTCTACTGTAGGTCAAAAAAAAGTGGAGGTTATGTCTCAGCGGCTTAAGGAGATCAATCCCGCTTTGCAAGTAGAAACTATCTGCGCTAAAGTGACAAGGGAAAATTTAGATGATATCTTAAGCCAAAAGCCGGATTATATTTTAGATGCAGTAGACGATGTAGAGGCAAAGATTGCCTTAATAATTTATGCTTTACAGGAAAATATTCCAATTATTGCCGCAATGGGGACTGGCAACAAGCTTAGACCGGAAAAACTTAAGATAGAGGATATATCCCGCACTTCCGTGTGTCCTCTTTGCCGCAGGGTGCGTCGGCGTTTGCGGGAGGAAGGTATATTTAAAGGTGTACCAGTAGTATATTCTGAGGAAATTCCTATTACTGCAGGGATACAAGAGGGGAAAGGACAAGTTCCGGCCAGCTCTTGTTTAGTACCGCCGGCGGCAGGTTTGCTGATGGCCGCTTGGGTTATAAGATCTGTAAGTGGTTTGTAATATAAGAGGAGGAACAGCTATGTCTGATAAAGTAGCCACTCTCAATGAAATGAATTTTAACGATTTTATCAACAAGGATGTACCAGCGTTGGTCGATTTTTGGGCTGCCTGGTGCGGTCCTTGTAAAATGGTCTCTCCCGTTGTCGATGAGGTAGCTGAGGTGTTTCAGAATGATCTGACCGTGGGGAAAGTAAATGTAGATGAAAATCCAGCCATAGCCTCTAATTATGGTGTAATGAATATTCCCACTTTGATTCACTTTAAGGGCGGAGAAGAAAAAAAACGTATTATAGGCTATCATGATAAAGATGAGTTAAGTTCTATTATCCGGAAAAGTTTAGCCAGGTAGTAAAGAGGAAGGAACGATGGATTTATTTCAGGAGCAGACACAGAGTTCAATGCCTTTGGCCGCCAGAATGCGACCGCAAAGCTTAGACGAGTATGTGGGGCAAAAGGAAATCTTAGGTGAAGGGTCTTTACTGCGGAAAGCGATTTTATCTGATAAGATTGGCTCTTTGATTTTGTATGGTCCTCCTGGCTCCGGCAAAACTACATTAGCGGAGATTATAGCTAAGACAACCAAAGCTATTTTTGTACCTTTAAGTGCTATTTCCGCGGGGAAAGCCGATATAATGTCCGTAGTCAATGAGGCCAAAGAGCAGTTGGGATTTTATAATAAAAAAACTATACTTTTTATTGATGAAATTCACCGTTTTAATAAAACACAGCAAGACGCCTTATTGCCCTCAGTGGAAAATGGTGTAATAACTTTTATTGGCGCTACTACAGAGAATCCTTATTTTGAGGTGAATAAGGCGCTTTTATCCCGAGCTCGGGTGTATCATCTTGAACCTTTGACCACTGATGACATAAAAAATATCATTATTCGCGCCTTAGCTAATGGGGAAAGAGGTTTAGGTAAGCTTGAGATCAAGTATAGCGATAAAGAGATCACTGCTTTAGCTGTTCTTAGCGGCGGTGACGCCAGAGTTGCCCTAAACGCCTTAGAAGCGGTAGTAGGACTTACTTCCCCTGAAAGTGATGGTTCTGTTGTATTAACGGTAGAAGCCATTGAGGAGGCTATCCAGAAAAAGCAGGTACGCTATGATAAAGACGGTGACAATCATTATGATGTTATTTCCGCTTTTATTAAAAGTATGCGTGGATCTGATCCAGATGCTGTTTTGCACTGGTTGGCCAGAATGATTGCTGCCGGTGAAGACATGGAATTTGTGGCCCGGCGTATCATGATATGCGCCGCTGAAGATGTTGGTTTAGCTGATCCCCAGGCTTTGGTGGTGGCAGCATCGGCTTTTCAGGCTTTACGGTCAGTAGGTATGCCTGAAGCCAGGATACCCTTGGCTGAGGCGGCATTATATGTGGCGTTGGCGCCTAAAAGTAATGCGGTGATAGTGGGCATAGACAGCGCTTTGCACGATTTAAACCATACTGATATCGGTGAGGTTCCCCTGCATTTACGGGACGCTCATCATAGCGGTGCTGTGCAGGGGTTAGGTAATGGTGTGGACTACAAATATCCCCATGATTATCCTAACGCTATGGTAAAACAGGATTATTTACCTGCTCAGCTTAAAGGCACGGAGTATTATAAGCCTACGAACCGTGGTCGTGAGGGAAGGATCCGGGAGTGGCTGGAAAAAATTAAGAATTGGAAAAAGTAAAATGGAAAAAGTTTTAGTAGCTTTAAGCGGCGGCGTTGATTCTGGCGTAGCCGTACACCTTTTGCGGGAGGCTGGTTATGATGTATACGGTTATACTTTTTTGACCAGCGGTTCTGCCGAGGATAGGAAAGAAGTAGCTGAAGATGCTGGTTTGGTAGCGGATTTTTTCTCTATACCCCATAAAATAGAGGATATAAAAGATGAATTTGAGGATTCTGTGGTTTCCTATTTTCTCAGGGAATACACGGAAGGACGCACTCCCAATCCTTGTGTTTATTGTAATCGTCATATTAAATTTCCTAAGCTATTAGCGGCGGCTGACGCTTGGGGTATAGATAAAGTAGCTACAGGGCATTATGTAAGAGTTGAGGAGGGCCTGTTAAAACGAGGTTTAGATAGCCGCAAGGATCAGAGCTATGTATTGTGCCAATTGGCTTCCGATGATATTTCCCGTTTTATTTTCCCTTTAGGTGAGTATAGTAAAGGAAAAATTCGGGAAATAGCGGCTTCTATTTCCTTGCCGGTAGCCCATAAAGGCGACAGCCAGGAAATATGTTTTATTCCTAATGATGATTATAAAGCTGTGATTAGGGCATATCCCGACAGGTATAAAGAAGGTAATTTTGTGGATAAGGAGGGCAATATTTTAGGACGCCATCAAGGACTGCCTTTTTATACCAAGGGACAGCGGCGGGGTATTGGTATAGCTCTTGGCCATCCTGTTTATGTGACTGGTCTCGATCCCTATACGAATTCGGTGTTTCTCGGCGGTGAGGATGAACTCTACGGCAGTGAGTTTCAGGTTGAGTCCATGAATTATCTTGCCCCTGGTTATGAGGAACTCGAGTCCTTTGAGGCGGCGGTAAAAATACGTTACTTAAGTGAAGCCGTTCCCTGTAGGGTGTATCCTTTAAAGGAGCATAGAGCCGCTATTGCCTTGTCTGAACCGGGAAAATCTATCACTCCTGGTCAGTACGGTGTGTTCTATAATGGTGATATTGTAATCGGCGGCGGCGTGATAAGTAAATAAATAACAGCGCTGGGCTTATGCCTTGGCGCTGTTTTGACAATAATCTATATGTATGATAAAATATTTAGGTTATATGATATGTTATGTTATTTCTCAGTAAAAGAGAAATAGGTCAATATGCAGGCAGGAGGTTTTGATAGATGAGCGGACATTCCAAATGGGCCAATATCAAGCGGAAAAAAGGCAAAATGGACGCGGAACGGGGTAAAGTTTTTACAAAAATAGCCAAAGAATTGGCAGTAGCGGTACAGCAGGGTGGCCCTGAACCCGATAATAACTTTCGTTTAAAGCTAATAATTCAGAAGGCTAAGTCAGCGAATATGCCTAATGATAATATACAGCGTTGTATCCAGAAAGCCGCCGGCGGCGGCGAAGGCACCAAGTATGATGAGGTTATTTACGAGGGGTACGGTCCTTCAGGTACGGCGATACTGCTGGAGATCATGACGGATAACCGTAACAGAACCGCCAGTGAAATACGTTATCTTTTTTCCCGGAATGGTGGTAACTTAGGTGAGACTGGCTGTGTGGCCTGGATGTTTGATCGGGTAGGCCGTATAGTGGTTCCCATGGAGGACAGGGAAGAAGATGATGTCATGATGGCAGCTTTAGATGCTGGTGCTGATGATGTAACCTTTGAAGATGGCATGGCGGAAATTATTACTTTGCCGGAGGAACTGGAAAATGTGCGTTTAGGTTTAAATGACGCAGGCATAGAGATCAGTGAAGCTGAGGTTACCCGCATACCTAAAAACACAGTGGCAGTGGAAAATCCTGAGGACGCGGCTAAAGTTATCAAGTTATATGACGCTTTAGACGAACACGATGATGTGCAGAATGCTTATAGTAATTTTGAGATAAGCGATGAAATACTGGAACAGTTGGATAACTAAAGGATAAGAGAGGGAGCCTTAGACTCCCTCTTTGCAGTATAGCTTTGTTTGGGGATAGCTTTATGAGGTCAGGGACAAAAATGTTATTAAGAATATTTATGATCGCCTTAGGTTCTCTCTTTATTTTAGAGGTAATATATTTAGCCTTTGTTTCCCACTATAATATTGGTTGGTTTATCACAATTTGTTTGGGAATATTTCTGATAGTATATGGTATCTTTTTTACGAGTATTAATAATTTAATGTCCCATGGCCTTCTTCTTTGGCTGCGTTATTTTGTTTATGGCTGTTTGATATTTTTCTGCGGTGTAGTAGCTTTTTTAGCTATCTACGGTCATAATGATAATGTCACATATAATGAGGATGCTGTTATAGTTTTAGGGGCTGGTTTACGTGGTGCTCAGGTAAGCGATGCTTTAGCCCGCCGTTTAGAGGCAGCTTACGACTATTGGCAGGAAAATCCTGATGCTGTTATAGTCACTACAGGGGGGCAGGGACCGAAGGAGCTGAGATCAGAAGGAGAAGCTGAAGCGGAGTATCTTATTGCCTTAGGAGTACCCGAGGGAAAGATAGTGGTAGAGGATAGATCTACAAGCACGAGGGAGAATTTTCTTTTTGCCAGAGAATTATTGGCAGAGGAGTTTACCGAGCCTTATAAGGTAGCTTATGTAACTAATGCTTTTCATATATATAGAGCTGGTAAAATCGCGGCTGAGACTGATTTAGCCGCGGCTCATTATCATGGTGGATTGGCTTGGTATATGGCACCTGTATCCTATGCCAGGGAATTTGCCGCTGTTGTTTCATATTGGCTTACCCATATATTATAAAAATAAGGGGCAGGAAGTGCTTCTTTCTCGTTCTTTATAAACTTGACAAATTGATTTTTTTGTCCCATAATAATTAGGTATTTTTTGATGTGTAGGCTTATATAAATTCATAGATGTTTGAATGTTTCTACCGACTTGCGAAAAAGTTGACTATAGCCTGGCCATGGTGCTGGTTTGCGGCTTTTTACAGGTCTTTTTTATTGGGAGGAATGAGTATGCGGTGTGATGTAGTAATAGTTGGCGCTGGTCCCGCTGGTATATTTACGGCTTTGGAACTTATCAGAAGCGGCAGCGGCAAAAAAATAATAATGGTGGAGAAGGGTAAGCCCATTGAGAAACGTAATTGCCCAAAAAATAAGACAAAAAAATGTGTAAAATGTAAGCCATATTGTGATATTACTACGGGATTCTCCGGTGCCGGCGCTTTTTCTGATGGTAAATTATCCCTTAGTTATGAGGTTGGCGGCGATTTGCCGGAATTGATCGGCACCGACACAGCGGCTGAATTGATAAAGTATGCTGATGATATCTACTTGGAGTTTGGGGCTGAAAGCAAGGTAGAGGGTATTGCTCAAGGCGATAAAATCAAGGAGATACGTAAAAAAGCCATTCAGGCGGGATTGAAGTTAGTGGATTGTCCCATCCGTCATTTAGGTACGGAAAAAGCCCAGGAAATATATAAGCGCATTGAAGATTATCTTTTGGCTCAGGGAGTAGAGATTATCTTTGGTCAAACCTGTAAAAATATTATTTTAGCCGATGGCAGCTGCGGCGGCGTTATTTTGGCAGATAATAAAACCGGGGCGGAAACTGTCATAAAAGCTGAAACTACCGTTGTCGCCACAGGCCGCAAGGGTGCTGATTGGCTGGAAAAAGTATGTGAGGAACATTGTATAGCTCACGCTCCAGGCACGGTAGATATTGGTGTCCGCATTGAGGTGCGGAATGAAATCATGGAGGATGTTAATAACGTACTCTACGAGTCGAAATTAATAGGTTATCCAAAGCCCTTTAAGAACAAAGTGCGTACTTTTTGTCAGAATCCTGGTGGTTTTGTCAGCCAGGAAAATTATGATAATGATTTAGCGGTAGTTAATGGTCATTCTTATAAGGATAAAAAATCCGCAAATACTAATTTGGCGATTCTTTGCTCTAATGATTTTACGGAACCTTTTAAGGAGCCTATAGCCTACGCCAGGAAAGTGGGGGAGCTGACAAATATGCTGGCTAACGGCAGTATTTTGGTACAGCGGTACGGCGATATTTTAGACGGCAAGAGAACATGGCAGAAGGAACTCAGTCAGTCTAATGTTCAGCCTACGATTCCTGATGCTGTGGCTGGAGACATTACCTCAGCTATGCCCTACAGAGCCATGTTGAATATTATAAATTTTATTCAAGCTGTTGATGAGGTTGTACCTGGCTTCGCTTCAGTGGAAACCTTGCTTTATTCTCCTGAACTGAAATTTTACAGCAATAAGATTAAGATGGATTCTAACCTCAATACGAATATTAAGGGACTTCATTGTTTGGGGGATTCCAGTGGCTGGACCAGGGGTTTGATGATGGCTTCTATAATGGGAGTGCATATGGGGCGCAATTTACTGTAAACAATGAGATAATATCTTATCCTTAGATTTGGAAAAGGTGTAAGATATTGCAAGTTGCATTTATTAGTAAAATTATGTAGAATAAAGTCGATAATAAGTATTAGGTGATAATATGGACGTTTTAAGGGAGTCCCTAACTTTTCCTTCCGCCGTTCCAGGCGTTAATATTCATGCTGAGATTTTTCGTCCTGACGGAGAGATAAAAGCTATTCTGCAGTTTGCCCATGGCATGAGTGATTATGGCCGGCGTTATACCCATTTATTTCAGTATTTAGCAGCCAAAGGCTATCTGACCGCTTATAATGACCATTTGGGTCATGGCGAAACAGCGTCTACTGAGGCTGATTTAGGCTATTTTGCTCCCAGGGATGGTTATAAAAAAGTCATTGCCGATTTTGAGAATTTTTATAATATTCTAACGGAGAGATGGCCTGGATTACCCCATTTTGTTATGGGTCACAGTATGGGCAGTTTTATTGTTCGCTGCTTTTTAGCCTCAGGCAAGAGTGACGGCGCAGTTATTATGGGTACCGCTAATAAAAATCCTTTAGCTGATTTTGGAATTATTCTAGCGGGTCTTTTAAAGAAACTGCAGGGAGAAAGACACCGTTCTGTCTTGTTGGCGCGTATGTCCTTTGGCGGTTATAATAAAAGGATTTCTGATAGTGATCATGACTGGGCTTGGCTTTCCACTGAGCCTCAGGCGCAGGATAATATTTTAACGGATAATCTCCGCAATAAATTATTTACTACCTCAGCTTTTCAGGATTTATTCTACCTGCTTAAATATGCTAATGATGACAATATCATAGCCAAGATTCCCTTGTCTTTGCCGATGTTGTTTATTTCTGGCAGCGATGATCCTTTAGGTCCTTATGGCGAGGGTATCAATAAATTGTGTGCCGCTTTAAGAAAGAAGGGGTTCAGCGCCGTGACAACAGAGATCATTCCCGGTGCCCGTCATGAGCTTTGTCATGAAAGTGAGGTTATACAGCGGGAAGTATTTAACCACATTACTATATGGCTTGATGAGCAAGTTAAAATCTTGGAGGAGACAAATAAAGATGTATAATAAGGGAGATTTTGAACGGACAGCTCTGGAATTACGATGTTTAACCACTACTTTAGAAAATTTACAGGGACAGATCTTTGATGATTCTTATCGTCAGGGCTCTCTGATGATTTTCCGTGCCGTATTGCTGAAAGAAGAATTATCCCGTGATTTTTCTCAGGAAGGTTTTGTGATTTTTAAAGAGAGAGTGGAGGAAATCTCTGATTTTGTAGATGATATTATTAAATCTCCGGATATTTTTTCTACGTACTTGCAATAAAAAATAAGAGCTGTTTATTAAAACAGCTCTTATTTTTAGGAAAAGTCATGTCTTGTACCTGCGTCTATATCATATTTTTCTAATACTTGAATTATCAGTTCTAAAACTACAGAGTCTTCTAATTCCTTATTTTTTATTAACAGACTTATTTCATAGAGAGCATTTACACTTTTTTCCTCAATGAGAGCGGCGTAGTCGAAAATATCTTGAGATAGGCCCTTGATAACTTGTTTTCCCAGTTCTTTGCAGTATAAATCATCTAAAAATTTTTTGTAAGACATATGTTGACTCCTGAATTTTATGTACTTATTTTAAGTATATTTTAGCCATTATAACACATTTTAAGTATAAAATGTACTTAAAATTTTAATGGATCAGGAGATAATATGGAGAAGAGCAAACATCTTGGTATTCGCGTAGAAGAAGATCTGCATAAAAAATTGACCTACATAGCTAAATATGAAGGACGTTCAGTTAACGGTCAGATAATATACATGATAAAAAAACTGATCCGTGATTTTGAGAAAGAGAATGGTGAAATAAAATAATTACTGTCAGCTTTTAACAGTTTGAAAAGTCCTTAGATACATTTTAGAATAGAATTCATATTTGTGTTTAAAAGGCGTTAGGCTATTATCAACTTTTTGATTTATCTGCGCGGAATAAAAACCACTGCTTGATTTATGTTCAGCAGTGGTTTTGTATTTTTAGCATATTGACGCGCCTAAATCTTCGGCTTTTTCCAAAATTTCATTTCCTTCTATCTCACCGGGGTCATTTATGCCGCCGGCAGTAAGAATGGATCGTATATCCCAGCGTAAATAAGCGGCTATTTCCTTAAAGTTCAATACCGAGGGAGCCATTGTTTCCATATTGGTATCTCCCATCACGGACATAAAAATACTTTCCTTGATGGGCAGAGGTTTAGTCAGAGCGGGATATAGTCTATCGATTACTGTTTTGATTTGAGCTGTAAGCCCGAAAAAGTATACAGGTGTAGAGAACACGATAATATCACTTTGATAGAGTGCTTCCAAAATTTCCGCCATATCGTCTTTTTGGCTGCACTGGCCGGGATGCTTTACACAATATTTACAGGCTGTACAGGGCTTTACCTGTTTTTGAGCTGCTGGTATTTTGATTACTTTATTGCCTGCTCTTTCCGCTCCCTCAATAAAGGCGTTGGCCAATCTGTCAGTATTGCCGTGTGGTAAGGGACTGCCGGTTATAACTGTGATTCTTTTTGCCATATTAAGCACTCCTCACTGTTTTTTATTGATTTTATTATACTATATTTTTTTCTAAAAAACAGGGGTTATTTTGTTTACCTTTTACTTTTTGGCGGTAACTAATGTAGTTTGTTGAGAATCATATTTAGAAAAAAGTAAAAGGTAATAGTTTTTTTTACTTTTTTAGTGTATAATAAAATAGGTTTAGTGGGACGTCTTGCCAAATGTGACAGAGTGTTGCCGCTAACCTCAGTTTTAAGAGCAAAACAGATATTAAGCCAAATAACATTATCTGTCGGTTTAGGATAAAGTTTTATGAATACGAGGGGAGAGGGAAAAGATGTCGGAACTTGAGTCTTGGCGTGGGAAAAATATTGTACCTCCTTGGAAAGAGGAAGAACTGGGAGATGAATTTTATATTTTGACCTATACCGGTGTGCGTATGAGTCCTTTTCAGCCTCGGAAAAAGGATTTTCGTATTTCTGATATCGCCCATTCCCTCTCTTTACTTACCAGGGCGAATGGCCATTTTGATATTTTTTTCAGTGTAGCCCAGCATTGTCTCAATTGTTCTTATGAAGGTGAGGCTCGTGGTTATTCTAAGCGCATACAGCTGGGTCTTTTGCTCCATGATGCTACAGAAGCCTATATTTCTGATGTTACCCGACCTGTTAAAGCTGGTTTCCCTGATTATAACCAGATGGAGGAAAGGCTTAATACGGTAATATTTGAGGCATTTGGCCTTTACAAGTTTGAGAATGAGGAAAAGAAGATGGTTCAGGAAATAGACGACGATATGCTGGCTTATGAGTTCGCCAATCTGCATATAGCCGGAAGTTTAGGACATAATTACAAGTTACGCACCAAGCCGCAGTTGGTTTTTAGAGCCATGGATGAGGTAGAACGAGAGTATATAGATAGATTTCAATATTTGATCAATGTTAAAGATGCGGCGGAAACTGAAGATAAAAGGGAGGAATGAGGATGATTGGAGTAGTGGATTATAAGGCCGGCAACGCTCCAAGCGTTTATAATGCCTTTGCCAGCTTAGGTGAGGATGTCTGTATGATCAGAGAAGCCGCTGATTTTAGCAAGGTCAAGGGAATTGTTTTGCCTGGCGTTGGTTCAGCCGGGGCTACAATGGATTCTTTAAGTGAGATGGGAATGATTGAGTCTTTAGCCCAGGCCGTATTAGAACATAAAGTTCCTTTTTTAGGAATCTGTATTGGTATGCAGATCCTTTTCGAGCACAGCGCGGAAGGAGATGTTCCTTGTCTGGGCTGGCTCAAGGGTAAAACACTGCGTTTTGATGACAGTAAAGTCAGGGTGCCCCAAATGGGCTGGAACGAAGTAGTATTTCGCCGGGAGCATCCTTTTGTTAAAGATATGGGTGGCAGAGGCCATTTTTACTATGTTAATTCCTATTATGTATCACCGGCGGATGAGTCTGATATTTTAGGCGTTACAGATTATAACGGTGAATTCTGCTGTCTGGTACAGCATGAAAATATATTGGGCGCCCAGTTTCATTGTGAAAAAAGCGGTCCTTTAGGTCTCAAGCTTTTAGGTAATTACGCGTCCTGGATAAAGGAGGCGGCTTCATGTTAACAAAAAGGCTTTTAGCTTGTTTTGATATGCGTAATGGCATGGTTACTAAGGCCTTACAGTTTCAGAATAATTTTGATATAGGCCGGGCGGAAGATATTGCCACGAAAATATATGATGATCAGATAGATGAAATAATTTTTTTTGATATTACCGCCAGTGCGGAAAAGAAGCCCATTGATTTGGCCACAGTAAAAAAAGTAGCTAAACGTGTATTTGTGCCCTTTACAGTCGGTGGTGGTATAAGAGGGCTAAATGACATGTATGAAGTATTAAAAGCAGGAGCGGAAAAAATCAGCATAGACTCTATGGCGGTAAGAAATCCTAACATTATTAATGAGGGAGCTAAAGCCTTCGGTTCTCAGTGTATAGTTTTAAGTATTCAGGCTAAAAGAGTGGAAAAGAGTGAGAAAATACCTTCAGGTTATGAAATCGCCATTGACGGCGCCAGAACATATACAGGTATGGACGCTTTGGCCTGGGCCAAGGAAGGTGAGGCCAGAGGAGCCGGAGAAATATGCGTTAACAGTATAGACTGTGACGGTACCCATCAAGGCTATGAGCTGGAAATAACCAAGCTAATTTCCGATAACCTCAGGATACCTGTGATCGCATCCGGTGGTGCCGGCGTACCTAGTCATATAGCCGATGTGTTTAAAAAGACTGGTGCCTCCGCCGCCATAATCAGTTCTATGCTCTATTCTCCTAAGCTACCCAGGAATTATCCGGTGGCGGAGATCAAAGATTATTTAATAGAAGAGGGGATTCCAGTAAGACCCTATTTACACAACATATAAGGAGTAAGCTATGAAAATTACAGATGATTTAATCGATTATGTATCTTCTTTGGCTAGATTGGATTTAAGTACTGCTGAAAAGGCCAAGACCAAAGAGGAAATAGGCAAAATTATCGACTATATGGAAATCTTAAAGACTTTGGATACCAGCGATATTGAGCCCATGTCTCATGTATTGCCTGTTACCAACGTATTTCGTGAGGATATTGTAAAACCGTCGTATCCCCGTGAGGAAATATTGGCCAACGCTCCTGACAGCAATGAAGAGGCTTTTCAGGTGCCCAAGACTGTGGAGTGAGAAAGGAGATAGTAAATCATGGAACTTTTTGAGCTTTCTCCTTTGGCTTTGGGAGAAAAAATAGAGAAAAAAGAAATATCAGTAAGAGAAACGACTGCTTATTTTCTGAACCGGGCTAAAAGTCTGGATTCTGATATAAATTCTTTTGTTACTATAACAGAGGAAGCCGCCTATGAGGCATGTGAAGCTGTTCAGGAGCGTATAAACGCTAATGACATTCTTTCACCTTTAGCTGGTGTACCCTATGGTCTTAAGGACAATATTTGCACTAAGGGTCTGGCCACAACTTGCGCTTCCAAAATATTAGGCGGTTTTCTGCCGCCCTATAGCGCTACTTTGGTAGATAAGCTTAATAGAGCCGGAACAGTCATGATTGGTAAAACCAACATGGATGAATTTGCCATGGGCAGCACTACAGAAACTTCTTATGCTGGTGCCACAGCTAATCCCTGGAATAAAGAACGTGTTCCCGGCGGTTCCAGCGGCGGCAGTGCCGCGGCGGTAGCGGCTGGTCTTGTTCCTTTTGCTATAGGCTCCGATACCGGCGGTTCTATCCGTCAGCCAGCCTCCTATTGCGGCGTTACCGGCATGAAACCCACTTACGGCGCTGTTTCCCGGTTTGGGCTTATAGCTTATGGTTCTTCTTTAGATCAAATGGGACCTATTGCCCGCAGCGCTAAAGACTGTGCCGCGATTCTTGACTTGATAACAGGTAAAGATGAGCGCGATACCACCTCGGTAGCTTTGACCTCTCCAGTAAGCCAAGGCATCGATGAGGGTGTTAAAAACCTGAAAATTGGTATTCCTACATCCTATTTTGGTGAGGGCTTAGATCCCCAGGTACGTGACGCTGTTATGGCGGCGGCAAAAACCCTGGCTCAGGAAGGAGCTGAAGTAGAAGAGTTTGATCTTTCTATGCTGGAATACGCGGTTCCCGCTTACTATATAATCGCTTCCGCCGAGGCCAGTTCCAATCTCTCCCGTTACGATGGGGTTAAGTATGGCTTCCGTTCGGAAAACGCTGAGGGTTTAAGAGACGTATATCTTAAAACCAGAACAGAAGGCTTTGGCTCTGAAGTGAAAAAACGTATTATGTTAGGGGCTTTTGCTTTGAGCTCCGGCTATTATGACGCCTATTATAATAAGGCCTTACAGGTTAAAGCTCTCATCAAAAAAGCCTTTGATGACGCTTTTGCTAAATATGATTTTATTTTGGGTCCTGTAGCACCTACTACCGCTCCGAAGCTGGGGGATAGTTTGAAGGATCCGTTAAAGATGTATTTAAGCGATATCTATACGGTTTCTGTGAATTTAGCTGGTTTGCCTGGCATATCTATTCCCTGCGGCTTTGACCGGGAGGGACTGCCTATTGGTGTTCAGTTTATCGGTAAAGCCTTTAATGATGCTGTTTTATTAAGAGCGGCTAATTGTTATCAGCAGATCACCGATTATCACTTGCGGTTAGCCCCGATTGCTTTGAAGGGAGGAGAATGAGATGAAATACGAGACTATCATGGGTTTAGAGGTCCATGTGGAGCTGGCTACTAAGTCAAAGATATTCTGCTCCTGTTCCACTGAGTTCGGCGGTGAACCCAATACTCATTGCTGTCCGATTTGTACAGGCATGCCTGGTGTGCTGCCAGTGTTAAACAAGAAAGTAGTAGAGTACGCTGTAGCTGTTGGTTTAGCCACAAATTGTAAGATCACATCCTATGGCAAATTTGACCGGAAGAATTATTTTTATCCTGATCTGCCTAAAGCTTATCAGATATCCCAGCTATATTTACCCATCTGCCGTGATGGGGGGTTGGAAATAGAAGGTGAGGGCTTTAAGAAAACCATAGGTATTCATGAGATTCACATGGAGGAAGATGCTGGCAAGCTGATACATGATGATATATTTGATACTACTTTAGCTGACTATAATCGCTGTGGTGTGCCTTTGATTGAGATAGTATCAGAGCCTGACTTTCGCAGTGCCGCTGAAGTTATCGCATATTTAGAAAATCTTAAAGCTATTTTGCAGTATCTTGGTGTTTCCGACTGCAAAATGGAAGAAGGATCATTAAGGGCGGATGTTAATCTTTCAGTGCGGCCGGTGGGCCAGAGCGAGCTGGGCACTAGAACGGAAATGAAAAATATCAATTCCTTTAGAGCCATTGCCAGAGCCATAGATTATGAAAGACGCCGGCAAATCGATCTGATTGAGGATGGCGGCAAAGTTATACAGGAAACACGCCGCTGGGATGATAATAAAGGCCTGAGCATTGCTATGCGTTCCAAGGAGGATGCCCAGGATTACCGTTATTTTCCCGAGCCGGATCTATCGCCGGTGGTTATTAGTGACCAATGGCGTGAGGAAATCCGCCGGAGCTTACCTATGCTCCCCCAAGAACGCAGAGAACAGTATATGGAAAAATACGGACTCTCCCAGTATGATGCCGGCATAATTGTGGGGATAAAGGCCTTAGCCGATTACTTTGAAGCTGTGAACGCATTGGTTGATGACGCGAAAGAAGTGGCTAACTGGCTTTTAGGCGAGGTCATGCGTTTGGCTAAGGAAGGTTCTGAGGAATCCTTTGAGTTAAAACTTAGTCCCCAGCATTTAGCTGCCATTATTAAGATGCTGAAAGCTAATACGATCAATCGCAACACTGCGAAAAAGGTTTTCGCAGAGGTTTGGGAAAATGATCTTGATCCTCAAAAATATGTGGAAGATAACAATTTAGCTATGGTAGGCGATGATAATTTAGTGAAGGAGACTGTCATTAGTGTTTTAGATGCTAATCCTAAAACGGTAGAAGAATTTAAAGGCGGCAAAGACAAGGTTTTAGGTTTTCTGGTTGGACAATGTATGAAGGCTTTGAAGGGTAAGGCTGATCCGGGTACTATTAACAGGCTTTTAAAAGAAGAATTAGCTAAGAGGTAATTAGAAGAGTTAGTACAGCGGACATTTTGCGGAATGTTCGCTGTTTTTAGTAATTATCCAGTTAGCTGTTAATAAAATATAAAGGTGGTTTTTATATGCTGATCCGCACCGTTGCCGAAGAAGATCTGGCAGGAATAATCGCTCTGGAGGATGCATGTTTTCTCCAGGCGGAAGTAGCGACAAAAGAGGCTCTTGCCCGGAGAATTGAAACATTTCCCGATTATTTTTGGGTGATGGAAGCAGAAGGCAATATTGTAGCGCTGTTAAACGGTATGCTTACCGATACAGCGCTGATAGAAGATGAAATGTTTACTAATGCCTCTTTGCACAGAGATAGTGGTTCTTGGTATAATATTTTGAGTCTCTGTGTTTTGCCGGCCTATAGACAAAAAGGTTATGGTAAGGCACTTATGGAGCTTGCTTTAAGTAAAATACGCGGTGAAAAGAGAAAAGGCGCTGTTTTGACGTGTAAGGAACCTTTGATACCCTATTATGAGAACATTGGCTTTAAAAACAGAGGCATTTCTTGCTCTCAGCACGGTGGTTCTGTCTGGTATGATATGGCTTTAACCTTTTAATATAGAAAGTACGTAGGCTAAAAGAAGCTCTCTGCTGCCTTGAATCCCTTTCTTCCTTGGGTTATAATTAGAAATAATATACAAAAGTTATGAGGTAGTTTATGAAGATTTTTACCCCTAATCTAATGGTCAGGGATTTATTTGCCCTACCCTTAAAGGAGTTAAAAGCAAAAGGCATAAAATATTTGCTCTTTGATGTTGATAATACTATAGTGCCCTATAATTCTCAGGGTTTAACAGAAGATACCGCAGCATGGTTTAAAACAGCTAAATCTTTTGGCTTTACTATGGGTATACTATCTAATAATAAGGCTGAGCGTTTAGCGCCTTTGGCGGAAAAATTAGATATTCCCTTTATCGAGAGATCCAAGAAACCCACTTCCAGAGGGGCAAAAAGAGCCATGCGGCTTTTTAACGCAACCCCGGCGGAAACCGCCTTAATAGGGGATCAGCTTATTACTGATATTCTTTGTGGTAATAGAATGGGGTTTTATACAATAGTGGTAGAACCGATCAATAAAAATGAACTGTGGATAACCAGGTTTAATCGTAATTTTGAGAGAATGATCTATCGTTCCATTAAGAAGAAACAGGAAAAGAAAGAAAAGAAAAAATAATATATCCTTGACTAATAGAATTGTAAAGGTATTTCATGGGGTTTTCTGCATATAATGAAGGGTAGAAAAAGTGCGTTTACATCGTTACTTATCAGCGGAAAGCAGGTGCGAATCATGAAAAACATTATCCTTATAGGCTTTATGGGCAGTGGTAAAACCGCTATGGGGCGTTTTTTAAGCGATACATTAAATTACGATTTTTTTGATACGGATAGAGAAATGGAAGACGCTACAGGTTTAAAAATTAACCAGATAGCTAAAAAATACGGTGAGATACGTTTTCATTCCGAGGAACAGTTGGTTTTAAAACGTCTGGCGCCTTTAGAAAATACAGTTATAGCAACTGGCGGTACCTTTATTGACAGAGATGAAAATGTGGATATATTAAGGGAAAAGGGTCTTTTTGTATTTTTAAAAACTAATGAAGACACGATAGTACAGCGTCTTTCCCGCCGCAGTATTAAACCATTTTCTGAAAAGGGTACACTGGAAGAATTAGTTGCCAAGCACTATAGCATGGTGCTGCCAAGATATGAGAAGTTTGCCGATATTACGGTAGCTACTGGTGATTTATCCATGGAGGAAACGGCGGAGTTGATATTGAAGGAGTATGATCTTAAAAAGTGATAGAGTTTGCTAAAGAAGATATAGCCGCTATATTGAATCTTGCTTTAAGCGGCGGTGGTGATTTTGCTGATTTGTATATATCAGAGTGCGATAATAGTGTTGTTAGTGTTACTGAGGGAAGAATCCAGAGCTTTTACGGCGGTTCCACTGCTGGTGCTGGTTTGCGCTTGCTCAAGGGTGATTTGTCCCTCTATTTTCATACCAATGAGGTTACAGAGGCGTCTTTAAAAAAATTAGCGATTCAAGCTCGGGATTCCCTTAATAGTGGTTCCTATGGCTTTATATCTCCATTGTGTGGGAGGAATAGCGCTGTTAAAACTGAAATGACGGATATACGTATCATTGGTGATCTTATGGGGGAAGTAAATGAGTATAGCCGTAGTTTAGACCCGGCAATAAAACAGGTAGCTTTAAGCTGCGCTTTGGGACGAAAAACCACGCTCATTGGTAATAGCCATGGGCGTTTTGTTATGGACTGCCGTAATCGCCAAAGATTTGTCGTGCGAACTGTGGGAGAAAAAGATGGCGAACTGCAGACGGCTGTTGTCACTTTAGGGGATACTAATCCGAATTTTGTTTGGAATAGGGAATTATTATGTGCCAAGGTTGACGAGGCGGCAGACCGTGTTTGTCTGCTGTTAAAGGCTAAACCGGCTCCCTCTGGTGGTATGACAGTTATTTTATCCTCATCTGCCGGCGGCACTATGGTGCATGAGGCCTGCGGTCATGGCTTAGAGGGTGATCACATAGTAAAGAATCTTTCGGTTTACAGCGGTAAATTAGGTCAGGAGGTCGCTTCTCCCAAAATCACGGTTATAGATGACGCTACCTTAAGGGGTCATTATGGTTCCTATAATATAGACGATGAGGGTGAGACGGCACAGAAAAAGGTGCTCATTGAAAATGGTGTTCTGCGGCAATATATGTATGATATAAGAACGGCTAAGAAAGAGGGAACTGCCAGCACTGGTAATGGGCGGCGGGAAAGTTATCGCTGTATTCCCCAGGTACGTATGAGCAACACTTATATCGCCCCTGGTGAGGATGAACCTGAAGCCATTCTGGCGGATACTCCCAAAGGTATTTTTGTAAAGAAGATAGGCGGTGGTCAGGTCAATACTGCCAATGGTGATTTTGTCTTTGAAGTTTCTGAGGGTTATATTATTGAAAAGGGGCGTTTAACTTATCCTATTAAGAACGCTACCTTAATTGGCAATGGTCCTAAAACCCTTAGTTCTGTTTTTGCTGTAGGCTCTGATCTGGGGTTTGCTATAGGTACCTGCGGCAAAGGGGGACAATCCGTACCTGTAGGCGATGCTCAGCCCACCTTGGGCCTTACCGACGTCATAGTGGGAGGAACAGCCAGATGATGATTGACAGAGTTTTAGATAACGCTTTGGCCTATGCTCTGAGAGCCGGTGCTGATCAGTGTGAGATATTTGTTAACCGTTCTGAGGTTAAAAGATTGGTTCAGGGTGAAGGCGAGGTTAAAGAAAGGGAAATAGCGGTTAATTCTGGTTTTTCTCTAAAAATTTTAAAAGATAAGCGTCTGGGATTTTCTTATGGCAGCTTAATGGAAAAGCAGGAACTGCGTGACTGTATTGATAAAGCCATGGCTGCTTGTGACTATTTGGAACCGGAACCGGGTTTTTCTTTTACTGCTCCTGGCGGCGTCTATATGTCTTTGCCATCTTTACCTGAGGAAAATCTTAGCTATGGGAAAGAATTGTCCTTTGTGGAGGAATTGGAAAAGGCGGCTTTAGCTTGTGAATGTATAACTAAAGTAGATAAAGCCTCTCTCACCTCAGTACGCAGCTCTACTTTGATCAAGAATTCCTTAGGTTTAGAGCTGGAGTATGATGCTGGTTATCATAGTGCCTCAGTCATAGCCGTAGCGGAAGATAAGGGAGAAATACAGACAGGCGGTGATTTTAACGCCGCGCCGAGTTTTTATGGCCTTGATGGTATTTCCCTGGGTCAAAGAGCTGCTTTTAAGGCTAAAAATAAGCTTGGTGCTGTTACCGTTCCTGGTGGTACGTATCCAGTTATTTTACACGGCGATGCTGTTTTGGATATCTTATCAGTTATATTACCCGCCTTTTTAGGTGATAATATCAGAAAAGGGCAATCTATGCTAATTGGTAAGCTGGGACATAAAATTTCCCAAGATGCGGTGTCTCTCTATGATGACCCCTTATTACCCAATGCCATCGCCTCAGTTCCCTTTGATGATGAGGGCACACCCTGCCGCCCTAATGTACTGTTGGAGAAGGGCAGAGTCATGTCTTTTTTATATGATAATATGGCTGCGGCTAAAAGTGGCACTAAGTCTACTGGCAGCGGCTTTACCGCTTCTACTCATGCTCTTCCCACAGCTGGCTTTACTAATTATTATTTAGCCACTGGTGCAAGTTCCTTAAGTGAGATGCTGTCTAAAGCCCGGGAGGGATTATATATCCGTGATTTTATGGGTCTGCATATGGCCAATGGTATCAGCGGTGATTTTTCTTTAGGTATCAGCGGCAATGTTATCAGAGACGGTGAGCTTAAAGAAGGTTTCCGCGGCAATATGGCGGCTGGCAACGTCTTTGAGCTGCTGAAAAATATTGAATTAGTCGGTAATAAACAGCGCTTTTATGGTTACCGGGGAGCCCCTGATTTGCTGGTGAACACTTTATCTGTGAGCGGCAAAGATTGACTATTTTCTCTTTGACTGTGTATATAAAGTATGGTAAAATGTGGTAGAGGTGTAATATAGTGACTGAAATCATAAAAAAATTCAGACAACTGATGAGGGATAAAGATTTGGACGGGCTTTTTGTGCATAAACCTGAGAATTTACTGTATTTATCAGGTTTCAGCGGTACTTTAGGCGCCGCTTTCCTCATTGGTGAAGATAATTATCTTCTTGTTGATTCCCGTTATGAAGAACAGGCGCGGGAGCAATGTCCCGATTTTACGGTGATTCTTTCTGACAGACCTTGGTATATTGAGAAGCTGGCAGAGGATTGCGGTTCTATAGGTTATGAGGATGATTATCTGACCGTAAATGTTTGGCGGGAATTAGGAGAACATATTCCTAAAGAAACCCGACTCCAAGCCTGTGGTTCTGAAATAGCTGCTTTACGGCTTATTAAGAGCGAGTCTGAAATAGAGATCCTTCAGCGGGCTGTAGATATTGCCGATGACGCTTTTCGTCATATTTTACCCTTTCTCAAAGAAGGGGTAAAGGAAATAGATATAGCTACGGAACTGGATTTTTATATGCGAAGTCAGGGCGCTTCAGGTCCATCCTTTGATTTTATTGTTGCCTGTGGGCAGCGTTCTGCTTTGCCCCATGGTGTAGCTAGTGACAATGAATTAAAGGCTCATGAACCGATACTGATGGATTATGGCTGTATTTATAAACACTATTGTTCTGATATAACCAGAACTGTATTTTTGGGAGAACCGGAACCGGAAATGAGACAGCTTTACTATGTGGTCAAGGAAGGCCAGCAGAGAGCTTATCGCAAAGCCTTTCCCGGTGTAAAAATTTGCAGGGCGGAACAGGTTGTCAGGGAATATTTCCAGGAAGTAGATTTGGAGCAATATTTTGGCCACAGTCTTGGTCACGGTGTCGGTTTAGAAATACATGAATTGCCGGTGGTTAATAAAAAGAATGATGATATTTTCGCGCCGGGCATGGTATTTACGTTAGAACCTGGTGTATACATTCCCGGTGTAGGCGGTATCCGTATTGAGGATATGGTTTATATGACGCCTAACGGCGCTTTTACTATGACAGGCGCGCCTAAAGATTTAATAATTTTATAAAGCGCTATATTATGAGAAACCAATTATTTTAAATCTTATATTTTTCACTTTAGGAGGGTAAGAACTATGATTTCTTCCAATGACTTTAAATCCGGCGTTACTATTGAACTGGACGGCGACGCTTATCAGGTATTAGAGTTTCAGCATGTAAAGCCTGGTAAAGGAGCGGCTTTTGTTCGTACCAAACTGCGTAACGTGCGTACCGGAGCTACCGTTGAACGTACTTTCGACGCTGGTGAAAAAATACCTAAAGCTCATTTGGATCGCCGCAGTATGCAATATCTCTATAATGATGGCGAGTCCTATATCTTTATGGATGAGGAAAATTACGAACAGCTACCCATCAGTGAGGAACAGCTGGGTGATGGCAAGAACTTCCTGATTGAGAATATGACCTGTTCTGTATTATTCTATAAGGGAGATATTATGGGTATTGACCTTCCTGGTCAGGTAACATTGACAGTAGTGGAAACAGAACCAGGCATCAAAGGCGATACAGCTTCTGGCGGTACAAAACCAGCGATTTTAGAAACTGGCGCCAGAGTAAATGTTCCCTTCTTTATTAACGAAGGAGACAGGCTGCGTATCAACACGAAAACCGGCGAATATATTGAACGTGCCAAGGACTGACCCTGTATATGAAAGGAGCTTAATTATGAGCATGAATGAAAAAGTAGCGTATCTTGAAGGATATATTGAAGGTCTTGATCTTCATAAGGAAACAAAAGAAAGCCGTGCTATTTACGCTATTCTTGACGTTCTTCAAGAAATAGCTGAGGAATTAGAGGAAATCCAGGAAGATGTGGAAGAATTGGAAGACTTCACTGAGGAATTAGATGAGGATCTTGGCGATTTGGAAGAATTCATCTTTGTTGATGAATGCGACTGCGATTGCGGCTGCGAATGTGATGATGACGATGAATACGCTATGAGTGAATTAGTTTACAGTGATGATGATGAGGAAGATGAAGAAGATAAATCCTCCTCTGAAGAAAAAGAGTAATAGTTAGGTAAAGAGGTCAGGGAGTTTTTCACTGAACCTTGCATCTGGAATACGAGAAAAGAGACGGTAAATTTACCGTCTCTTTTAAATTTTTATATTGGTCTGCTTAAAGTTATTTATTTTTACGGTCATGGGCATATTCAGCTGTAGCGGTAAATAATACGTCAGTGGAGGAGTTAAGGGCAGTCTCACAGGAATCTTGTATGACACCGACTATAAAGCCAACACCTACTACTTGCATGGCAACATCATTAGGTATACCGAAAAGACTGCAGGCTAATGGTATGAGCAGAAGTGAGCCCCCAGCTACCCCCGAAGCACCGCAGGCGCTGACGGCGGAGAGAACACATAAAATGACTGCGGTAACAAAATCTACCTGGATTCCAAGAGTATGAGTTGCCGCCATTGTTAAAGTGGCGATAGTAACGGCGGCGCCAGACATATTTATGGTAGCGCCTAAAGGTATGGAAATAGCGTATGTATCTTTGTTTAAGCCCAGCTTTTCGCAGAGACTCATATTAACGGGAATATTTGCCGCGGAGCTGCGGGTAAAAAAGGCTGTAAGACCGCTTTCCTTTAAACAGGTAAAGACTAAAGGATAGGGATTACGGCGTATATTTATATAGACGATCAAGGGATTTACAACTAAGGCTACGAAGAGCATTTCCCCTACTAAGAGGAGGATCAAGCGTCCATAGTCTAATAAAACACCGAGGCCGCTGGTGGAAATAGCGGAAAAGACAAGACCCATAACACCTAAAGGAGCTAATTTAATGATCCAGCGCACTAATTGTGATATACCTGTGGCGATGTCGCTGACCATAGTTTTGGTGCTGTCAGAGGCGGCTTTTAAGGCTAATCCCAACAGTATGGCCCAAGTGAGAATGCCAATATAATTCGCCTCAGCAATAGCGCTTATGGGATTAGATACTATATTGAAAACCAGGGTTTTTAAAACTTCCACGATTCCTTCAGGGGGCGTCACATCATTGGCGCCGGCGGTAAGAACTAATTCGATTTTAATAATGTAACTGGTTATTACCGCTATTAGACCAGCACATAAGGTGCCGATTATATAAAGTAAAATAATCGACTTCATATTTGTTTTTTGCCCTTTTTGGTGCCCGGCTATTGCCGAGGTTACCAAGAATAAAACCAGGACAGGAGCTACAGCCTTTAAAGCCCCAACAAATAATTCACCGAGTATAGAAATACCAGCTAACTGCTTAGGTAGAGTTACTGCTAAAATAATGCCGATAATTAAACCGATAATTATCTGTTTTACCAAGCTTATCTTATTCCATTGCGCCAATAACTTTTTCATTCTTTTCCCCTCATTTATCTGGTTTGATATTTTTTTAACCCTAAACATAAATTATATCATATGCTCTGATAAAAGTACATAAAATACACGAAATATTGTAAATAGAGGGATAAGGTCAGCATAGGTTATCATTAAATAAAAAAGGCCCGGACTTTTCCGAGCCTTTAATAAATTTTTATAGTTTAAAGAATATTTATAGAACGGGAACCAGGTCTTTCTTGGCTATCCTTTTTGGGAAGATTTAGCTTTAATACACCATCCTCATAACAGGCTTTAATATCATCGGTTTTTACGCCTGAAACGTCAAAGCTGCGTTTAAAAGCGCCATAGAATCGTTCTCTGCGCAAATAGTTGCCGTCTTTGTCTTTTTCCTCAGTTTTATCATTTCTTGCCGCGTTGATTGTCAAGTAATCTCCTGATAGATCAATATGAATATCTTCCTTTTTAAAGCCTGGCAAATCTGCTTCTAACAGATAGGCATCGCCAATATCCTTAATATCGGTTTTAAACTCAGTTAAGAAATTATCATTAAAGAAATCTTTTTCCCAGTTCCTTAAATCAGGAAAGAAATGAGACATCGCCATATTGTTATTGTGACGAGAGAAAGGTGTTAATTCAAACATATAAATGCCTCCAATCAAAATAGTTTTATTAGATATTTTTATTATTTAATATTTATTTTATATTATTCATTACCATCGCCTTCTTTTTGCTTCTTTATATATAGTGTATCTGTGCTATGTGTACATATTGTGTATATATGGTGGGTAATACATGAATTTTAGCACTCACCTATTGAGAGTGCTAATTACTAATTTGTTATATAAAATTATTTTCGGCGCTAAGATTTATTTTTAACTGTTTATGCGATTATATTTAGAAGTAAGCGGTTGGTTTTCTTTGGCAGAGTTTGATATTTATATGATCAAGACTGTTTTAGCGCCGGCAGGGAAGTGGTTTAGTTTTTATATATATTATCGCTGTTTTACTGCTGTGCGAGGTAAAGTTTATTGACATAATAAAAGATAGCCCGGTATTTAGCCGGGCTATCTTAATAGTATCATGTTCAATATTTAAGCTTTTCTTCAGCGAATCTGATTAAAGGTTTCAGTGCTTGATTTTTATTTTTTTTATGCCAAACCAGCATTTCTGTGGCTTTAGGCAAACCGGAGATGGGAACGGTTACAATACCAGGGATATTTTCCACCATATCTTCCATTATAAAGGTAGAGGCCTGGCCGTTGATAATATAAGATTTAACCACGGAAATTTGGTTAGTATAGAAAAGTATATTGTCTAAAGAAAAGAGGGGCAAAAAAGGATTATCAGGAGTATCCACCTCTGATTCGCTGAAGGCTATGATTTTAGTTTCCGCTATTTCCGCCGCTGTAATAAAGGGTCGTTGAGCTAAGCTGTGACCGGGATAGGTAGCAAAGACTATTCTTGTATCGTGAATGGGCAGATTAATAGTGATATTGTCTTTAAGAAGTTTTCCTATATTACAGATTAGAGCCGCATCTAATTCTTTATCCAACACTCGTTTATAAAGGTTGTGGGAAGAACCGAAATGGATCCTAAACTGAAAATTCTCACTTTCGTTTTGAAAATCCCGCAGTTGCTCCTGATAGAGAATACCACAATTGATGGAAACACCGATATTACATAGAGGTCTGTTTTGTCGCAAGGTTTCAGCGGCGGTGTAGAAATCGTCTATGGTTGCTTTTATTAATAGCGCTTTTTGTCGTAAAATTTCCGCCGCAGGTGTCATACTGATATTTTTATTACTTCTAACAAAGAGATCCAGTCCCAGTTCAGATTCGAGTGTTTTTATTTGTGCTGTCATGGCTGGCTGGGAGATATGGCATTTTACAGAAGCCTGAGTGATACTTTTTGTTTCACATACGGCAAGGAAATATTCTAATTGTGCTAAGGTCATAGCGACTCTCCTTGAATGATTCAATCTGTTCTTTCCTGTGACTTTTATCCTTTAATTGCCTTATTACTAATTATAACATTGTGATGAGTTTTTGCAAATTGCAGGTGAGGTAGAGCCATAGTTTATACTTATAAAACTCAAGGATTGCCTGTAGTTTGGCTAAAAAACGCCGATATAAATAGGGGTTTAAAGTTAATTATAGGCATTAGTTATGACAAAAAAATACATATAAAACAGATATTTTACTTAATATTTTCTCATTGCTAAAATGGAAATAGGCAAGAAGCATGTTTCGCACCGCACTATTTAAAATTTTTGATTTAAGGAGGGAGACACATTGGAAAACGCTGAAGTTTCGAACAATAAGGTTGTGCAGAACGGTTGGAAAGTGGCTTTCGTTATTGTTATGTTAGCTACCTTGGCTAACCAGTTTGCCTCAAATGGCTGGACTCCTTTACAGCCAGCTATCATGGACATGCTTGATATGAGTTATGCCCAGTTAGGTTTCTTTACTGGTATTACAGGTATTATGGGTGTTGTTGCTGGTATTCCCGTTGGTATTATCTCTAAAAAATACGGCACCAAATTTGGCGCTACTATGGGTTTAACCTGTGTAGCTGTGGGTCTTTGTATATTAGGTTTTTGCTCTAATTTTACCACAGCTGTAGCTGGCCGTATGGTATGGATGTTTGGTTTTCAAACTTTGAAAATCGTCTTGCCCGCCGCCATTCTTATTTTAGCGCCGAAAAAAATATCCGCTTTAGTTATGAGCTTTAACTTTGTGGTAATTAACTTTGCTACCTTTATAGGTTCTCCTTTCTCTGCGGCTATTGAGGGACGTTTTGGCTGGAATATCGCATTTTATGCTTTTGCCGCTGTGATCGTACTGGTGGGTATCATGTTCATCCTTACTTTTAGGGAACCTGATAAAACCGATGAAGTACATGAAGAAGGGGAAGAATTGGTATCTATCAATCCCTATAAGAGTGGTTTAGCCTGGATAATGGCTATATTAGTTGCTATCTGCGCTGGCGGTGTTTTAACCCCGCTTTATTATTACTCCGCGGCGGTTTTAGGAGATCAGTTTGGTTTTTCCTCTATGCAGATAGCCCAGGTAAATATGGTTTACTCAGTATTAGCCATTGTTTTCTTATTAATAAATGGCTGGATGTCATCGAAAATAGGCAGAACCAGACTTATCGCCATTATAGAAATGGGCGTATGTGTTGTGGCTGCTGTATGTATGACCTTTAACAGCTCTATGGCATTTTTAATAGGCATGGTAGTTATCATGTCTGTAGGTGTTTGCGCTTCTGCTTTGGTACATACTTTACCTGGTCAGCTCTTTCCTAAGAAAGAATTGACAAAAGTGTTTGGTATGATCCAGCTCATTGCCGCTGGTTTTGGCGGTTATGTATTGCCTCAGATCATGGGCGCTTTAATGGATGCTACTGGTGGTACAGATATTTGTTGGTGGCTGGTGGCGGCCATGGGATGTATTACCATAGTTATCATGGCGTTCCTGCCAAAACAGGTTAAATAAGGAGAGAGAGGTTATTATTTATGGAAAATACCATTATTGCGAAAAAAGCCGCTTTAGTCCTTGTTGATATGCAGGTATTAGCTGTTAAAGCTTTTGCGGCCAGTACTCCTGACCTGGTGCCTAATGTCTCCAAGATGGTTGATTTCTGTCACGAAAACAAGATTCCAGTGCTTTATACCAAACTGGAGCGCCGCCGGGATTTGCTGGATATTGTTAGTTTATGTACTGATTCAGCTCTTGCCAGCGCTAATCCTGATAATAAAGGCGGCGACATATTTTTGGAGGGCGGCGAGGATGGCGCCATTATTCCGGAACTGCCCTTACTGCCACAGGACTTTTTGGTGATTAAGAAAAGACAAGGCGCATTTTACGGCAGTATGTTAGAACTTTATCTTCGCTCTCTGGGAGTGGATACCGTAATGTTTGGCGGCGTTGCTACCCAGTTTGGTGTAGAGGGTACTGTACGCGTAGCTCGTGATATGGATTTTAACTGTGTTGTACTGAGCGATTGTTGTGCCGCTCCTACAGTGGAATCTCACGAATATCCCTTAAAGAATATTTTCCCCAATATGGCCAGGGTAATGACTGGGGAAGAAGCGAGAAATATCACAATTTTATAAACAAAACAAACATAAGGAGGATAAGTAAATGAGTAAAAACAGAGAAAATTGGGGTAAAAGATTAATTGGTGATAAAGCTTTGATTACAGGAGCCAGTGCTGGTATAGGAAAAGCTACCGCTATACGTTTTGCGGAAGAAGGCTGCAGTCATATTGCTATTCACGGCCGCAATAAAGAGCGCCTTGATGAAGTAGCGGAATTAGTAAGAAAAGCTGGTTGTCCCAATGTTTTCGCTTATGTAGCGGATCTTTCCGATATTGACGCCGCAGTGGCCATGGTAAAACAAGCAATTAAAGATATGGACGGTATAGACTGCTGTATCAATAATGCCGGTGCCAGCCTGGGTGTACCCTTCTTGGAAACAAGAGCTAAGGATATAGATTTTATGTATAAAGTTGACTTTACCTCTCCCTATATGATTGCTCAGGAAGCAGCTAAAGATATGATTGCCAGAAAAACAGCTGGCTGCATTATGTTTACCGTAGCGGAAGCAGAAAACGGCGGTTTGCCTCATAATCCTGTCTATGCCGCTGTCAAAGCCGCGGAAATCAATCTTTGTAAATCCGCCGCTGTATCTTTGGCACCCTATGGCATCAGAGTAATCGCCGTAACTCCTGGTTTTACTGACACCATGAGCATGGATCGTTCTGGTGAGGAAAATGCCCGTCACGTTAGAAATACCTTGCCCACAGTAATGCCTTTGGGACGTATGGCTACTTCTGAAGATTTAGCTGCTGCCTTCGCTTTCTTAGCTTCGGAAGACGCTTCTTATATTACCGGTACTAATATCGTTGTGGATGGAGCTGTTACCTCTGACTCTGTTTGGGTACCTTGGCGTGCTGCCTTACAGGGACGTCTTACCGGCGGTCTTGGTTTAGGACAAGACAAAGTGGAAATTGATCCTGATTCCGAAAGAGGCAGACAACTCAATAGTTAAATTTTGGTGAAACATAGTATTTAAAGTTACTGCGGCTATGGCGCCAGAGTGAAAAATAAGGCAGGAGGGGTTATGTTGTTTAGTAGAAGCATTCCTAAGTGGAAACAAGCGTTTATAATAAGTTTGTTTGGCTTTTTGGCGACGACTATGACTATCGTAGGCTTCTCTCCTCTCCTGCCAAATATACAAGAGCATTTTGCTATTACATATTCACAATTGGGGCTTTTTTCCGGCATGACCGGCATTATAGCAATAATAGCCGGTATTCCCTTGGGTTTATTTAACCGTCGTTTCGGTTTAAAAAAAGCTGTTATCATTGGGATGTTGTTTATGTCTTCTGGGATGGCTGTTGTAACTATAGCAAATAACTACTATGTTCTAATTAGCGGACGTGTTTTTTGGGTATTGGGTATACAAATGTCCTATATTGCCTTTATGGCTATATTTAATACTATAGCTCCCAGATCCAGTAACGCTAAAATTATGACCATCGCTTATTGCGCCAACAATGTAGCGGCGATGGTAGGCGCGCCTGTTGGCGGTGTATTTGCTGATAGTTTTAACTGGCGTGTGTCTATGTTATTTTTTATCGCCGTTACATTGGCTATGGTTGTTATATTGGCGTTTTTTCTTAAAGTTGAGAAAGCCCCGGCAAAGGATGATGACTCTGCTGCTCAGCAGCTGCAAAGGGCTACAAAATTAAAAATACTTATTAAAAATCCTATTTTATTATATCTTGGCATATTAACTTGTATCATTATTTTCCCGCCTTATCAGGAATATATCCCTTCGGTTCTCGAGGGTGTTGGTTTTGACGCTTTAGCCAGGGGCAATATATTTATGTGGGCGTATTTAATAGGTATCCCCGCTCTTATTTTTGCCGGTTTTTTGGCGGACAAGTTTACGCCTAGAAAAATTTTAATTATTATTTTGTTACTTTTTACTGTTGTTACGCCTTTACTGAACATGGATAGTCGCCTTGTAGTGATTTTCTCTTCAGTTTTCCTTTTGGCTCTTAGTTCCATTCCTGTTTCATTGGCTTATACCATTCCAGGCCTGCTTTTTAAAAAAGAGGATATGGGCTTTGTCATGGGTGTAGTTCAGGCCATTGGCGCCTCTGGTTCATACTTTGGACCTCAAATTTCCGGTATGCTTAGAGATCATTTAGGCAGTTTTAGTCTCGTTTGGGATATTAATGCGGCGTTAAATTTATTAGCCTGCATAATGCTGCTTCTCTTAGCAGGTGAGATAGAACGTAGGCGGCATAAATTAGATTTATTAAGGAGCGCCGCTAAGGATAAGGAGGAATAAAATCCTGTGATATTTATTCCCATCTAATTATGAAAACAAATTAAAATTTAAATATATAAGTCAACCACACTTAAAGCTGGGGACGGGCTTATCAAGGCTCGTCCACAGCCCCCTCTATATCCTCTTTAAGTGTAGCGATAAAAAATTAGGGAGGTTATTGGATGTATAGAATCGTAGAGAAAGAGATATTAAACCGTGAAGTGACGTTATTTCGTATAGAGTCGCCGCTGATAGCGTCGAAGGCTCAGCCGGGTCAGTTCATAATTTTACGAATAGAGGAAGGCGGCGAGCGAATTCCTTTAACAGTAGCTGATACAGATAAGGAAGGCGGTCTTGTAACTATAATATTTCAAGTAGTAGGCAAGACCACAGAACAGCTGGCGTCAATGGAAGCGGGCGACAGTCTTCTTGACTTCGTAGGTCCCTTAGGGGTTGCGTCTGAGCTGTCCGGTGTGGAAAAAGCCTGTGTAATAGGGGGCGGTTTAGGTGTAGCCATAGCTTATCCCCAAGCCAAGGCATTGCATAATTTAGGAGCTCAGGTAGATGTAATAAGCGGTTTTCGTTCTAAGGAATTAGTAATTTTAGAGAAAGAGTTTGAAGCGGTAAGTGATAATTTATATGTATGTACAGATGATGGCTCCTATGGTTATCATGGTTTTACTTCCAGTAAGCTGTCTGATTTACTGCAGTCAGGTCATGAATATGATATGGTGATCGCGGTAGGTCCCTTACAGATGATGAAAGCAGTTTGTGATGTTACCCGGAATCCTCAGATAAAGACAATAATTTCCATGAATTCCATTATGCTTGACGGTACGGGAATGTGTGGAGCCTGCCGTCTTACAGTAGATGGCAAGACAAAGTTTGCCTGTGTAGACGGTCCTGATTTTGATGGTCATTTGGTGGACTTTGACGAAGCTCTGGAACGTGGCACAATGTATAAAGCGGAGGAACGCCGTTCAATGGAAGAGCATAACTGCCGCCTATTAGGAGGTGTGAAGTAATGGAGTATAACAAAAGTTTAGAAAAGGTAAAAATGCCGGAGCAGCCAGGAGAGGTGAGGTGTCATAACTTCCAGGAGGTAGCCTTAGGTTATACAGAGGAGATGGCAAAAGAGGAAGCTTCCCGCTGTATGGCGTGTAAGAAACAGCCCTGTGTTTCTGGTTGTCCTGTAAATGTTCGTATTCCGGAATTTTTAAGCAAAGTAAAAGAGGGTGATTTTATCACAGCCTACAATATAATCAGAGACACAAACTCTTTGCCGGCTATATGTGGCCGTGTTTGTCCTCAGGAAAGCCAGTGTGAGGGTAAGTGCGTACGAGGTAAGAAGGGAGAACCTGTAGCAATAGGTCGTTTGGAACGCTTTTGCGCTGATTACGCCATGTCTCACGGTGGTGCCGCCTCGGAAGGTGAGGTAATAGCTAAAAACGGTAAAAAGGTAGCGGTTATTGGGTCTGGCCCAGGAGGTCTTACAGTAGCTGGTGATTTAATTAAGCTGGGTTATGAGGTGACTATTTTTGAGGCTTTGCATCAGCCCGGCGGTGTATTAACCTATGGTATTCCCGAATTCAGACTGCCCAAGGAATTAGTGAAAGCGGAGATAAAAACAGTAGAGGATTTAGGTGTAGATATCCAGTGCAATATGGTGATAGGTAAAGTCTTATCCTTAGAGGAATTGCAAAAAGACTATGGCTTTGACGCTATATATATAGGCAGCGGCGCTGGTTTGCCTAATTTTATGAATATACCTGGCGAGAATCTTAAAGGAGTATATAGTGCCAATGAGTTTTTGACGAGGACAAATTTGATGAAAGCCTATGATTTTCCTCGCAGTGATACTCCAATTAAGGTTGGTAAACGCGCCGCTATAGTCGGCGGCGGTAATGTGGCCATGGACGCGGCCCGGTGTGCCAAACGTTTAGGGGCTGAGGAAACCTATATAGTTTACCGCCGGAGTGAGGCGGAGATGCCCGCTCGTTTAGAGGAGATACATCACGCTAAGGAAGAGGGTATAATTTTCAAGAATTTAAATAATCCCATAGAGATCTTAGGTGATGAAAATGGCTGGGTAAAAGGGATGAAATGCGTGGAAATGGAATTAGGGGAAGCTGACGCCAGCGGCCGCCGCCGTCCTGTGGCTAAGGCTGACAGTGAATTTATCCTTCCTGTAGATACTGTGATCATAGCCATAGGCAATTCACCTAATCCTTTGATATTGTCAACAACCCCAGGTTTAGAAGCTAATAAATGGGGCTGTATAGTAGCTGATGAGGAAACTGGCGCTACAAGTCTGGCTGGCGTATATGCCGGCGGTGATGTGGTAACTGGTGCCGCTACTGTCATATTAGCTATGGGAGCTGGCAAAAAAGCCGCGAAAGCTATTGATCTCTTCCTGCGTAATAGTTCCTCTCAGAGCAATAACAGTAATGAGATGCGAAAATCAGAATCTGTTTTTGAAGGTGAAGGACAAAGAGTTAATTAGGTCTTGTAGTTTGTAGGACAAGGATCTCTTGCTGGTGATTCTCCTACAAGAAAAGGGGCGGCGGATTAGAGGAATGGGGATTCGCCGCCTCTGAAATAAATAATAAAGTAAATATCAGGGCATTTAATAACACTCCTTGCGCCGTAGGGCACAAATGTATCTGTTTTAATGTGGTGGGAGGACTTTGTCCTCCCTCAGCGGCGCTTAGGAGAAAGAGGTGAAATTTATGGCTGAAAATTCTACAGAACTAACGAAACATTTAAAGCAAATTGAGCATATAGCCGCTGAGTATAAAGATAAACCAGAGCAACTCATGCGGCTTTTATTACAGATACAGGCAATTGCCGGAAATGCTGTTCCCGGAGAAGTGGCAGCGGTGGTCAGCAGAGTGACTGGTATCCCCAAAAGCCGTATCTATGGTTACATAACCTTTTATGCTATGTTCCATAATGAGCCTCGGGGACGTTATATAATTAGGATGTGCAAAAGTGCTCCTTGTTTTATTTGTGGTGCCCAAAATGTGGTTAACGCTATAGCTGACGAGCTTAGTATTGAACCTGGAGAAACCACTAAAGACGGTATGTTTACAATGGAATTTTGTGAATGTATAGGTCTCTGTGATGTAGCCCCGGCAATAATGATTAATGAGAAAATTTATGGTGATTTAGACCCGGAAAAGGCAAGAGAGATTATCAGGCGTTATAAGACCGGGGAGGTAGAATAGGTATGGAAGAAACGAGACTTATTTTACGCAATATTGGCAGAATAAATCCTGGCTCTATAGAAGAATATGTGCGTATGGGTGGTTATACTGGTTTAAGAAAAGCCTTAGGTATGAAACCTGAGGATATAATCATGGTTTTGAAAGAGTCCAATCTCCGTGGCCGAGGCGGCGCTGGTTTTCCAGTTGGTCTTAAATGGAGTTTTGTGGCGGATACCCCAAGTGACAGCAAGTATGTTATTTGTAACGCTGATGAGGGGGAACCGGCTACCAATAAAGACCGCGTTTTGATGAGCGGTGATCCCCACAGTATTATTGAGGGTATGATTATAGCTGGTTACGCTGTAGGCGCTTCTGTTGGCTATATTTATTTAAGAGCCGAGTATCCTTATATATTCCCTATTTTGGAGAAAGCAATCGAACAGGCTCAAAACTGCGGCTATTTAGGAGAGAATATTTTTGACAGCGGTTATGATTTTGATATTCAGGTTGTTTCTGGTGGCGGAGCTTATGTCTGCGGTGAGGAGACAGCTCTCCTTGATTCCATTGAGGGACGTCAGGGAGAACCAAGAATGAAACCGCCTTATCCTGGTATAAAGGGTCTTTATGGCAAGCCTACTTTAGTTAATAATGTAGAGACCTTTGCCAATGTACCTTTAATTATCGAAAAAGGCGCAGGCTGGTTTAGCAGTATAGGTTCCCCGGGTTCCACTGGCACAAAGCTTTATACTTTATGCGGCAATATTAAAAATAGAGGAGTCTTTGAGTATCCTATGGGTATGAATCTGCAAGACTTGATTTTTGAAGCCGGCGGCGGTTTAAGGGATAATAAAAAAATTTTAGGCGTCCAGTTAGGCGGTGCTTCAGGCCCTATTATCAACAGCAGTCAATTAGATAGGATCTTAGATATAGATCACGACTTAGGTGCTGGCGATGTCATGGTGATAGATGATGGTAATGACTTATTGGATGTAGTGGAAAATCTGCTAACTTTTTTTGTCCATGAGAGCTGCGGTAAATGCACTCCCTGCCGAGAGGGCAATATGCGTCTTTTACAGACTATCAGAAAAATTAAGACAGGTCAGGGTAGACCCTGGCATTTGACACTTCTTTCTGATTTATGTCTGACAATGATGAAAGCTTCTCTCTGTGGTTTAGGTCAGGCTTCACCTGTACCAGTAATATCTACCTTAGAAAATTTCAGAGCAGTATATGAAGAGGCCATAGAAGGGGGAGATAAAAAATGATAAGTCTAACCATCAATGGACAGCCAGTAGAAGTGGAGGATGATGCCACTATTTTAGAGGCTGCGCAAAAACTTCATATAAAAATACCTACGCTTTGTCATCATCCTGATCAGAAAGTAAAAGCTAATTGCCGTATATGCGTGGTGGAAGTAAAGGGACAAAAAACTTTGGTGCCTGCCTGTGGTTATCCGGTAAGTGAAGGCATGGAAGTGGAGACTCATTCACCTTTAGTACGTAAGGTGCGTAAAAATATCTTGGAATTAATACTTTCCCATCATCCTCAGGATTGTTTAAAGTGTTCTCGCTGCGGTACCTGCGAATTGCAGGATATTGCTTATGATTTAGGTTTTCATCAGGAGCTGCGTTACGATCATGATGTTAGGGGCATGGGTATTGATGATTCCTCTCCCTCTATTTTACGGGATCCTTCTAAGTGTATTGCCTGTGGACGTTGTGAATATGTTTGCAGTGAAATCCAGACAGTACATGCGTTAACCAAAGAAAACCGCAGTTATCAGTCGGTTATTACCACGGCCTATAATAAGCCTTTGGCTGAAACTGTCTGTGTTAACTGTGGTCAGTGTGTTCAGGCCTGCCCTGTTGGAGCTTTGACGGTACATTCACAGGAGAATATGATTTGGGATATAATCGAAGCTGGCGACAAGGAAGTTGTGGCTCAGGTAGCTCCAGCTGTTCGTGTCACCTTAGCTGAGGCCTTGGATGAAGAGCCGGGAACCGTTAGCACCGGCCGTTTAGTTACTGCTTTAAAGAGGATGGGCTTCAATAAGGTTTTTGATACCGATTTTACCGCAGACCTCACTATAATGGAAGAAGGCACAGAGCTTTTGACCAGGCTTAAAGAGGGCGGCCCCTTGCCTATGATTACTTCCTGTTCTCCTGGTTGGATTAAATTTTGTGAAACATTTTATCCCCAGTTTCTGCCTAATCTTTCTACCTGTAAATCACCTCAGGGTATGTTTGGCGCTTTGCTGAAAACTTACTATGGGGAAAAGGAAGGTAAAAGACCGGAAGAGATTTATAGCGTATCAATTATGCCCTGTACAGCCAAGAAATTTGAGGCAAGACGTCCCGAGTTAGGGAGAAATGGTATGCCTGATATCGATCTTGTTTTGACAGTACAGGAATTGGCTCGTATGATTCGTTCCCACGGTATAGATTTTAAAAATTTAGAGGAGACTCCCTTTGATGAGCCTTTCGGCTTGGGCTCTGGAGCAGGAGAAATTTTTGGCGCTACCGGCGGCGTTATGGAAGCGGCTTTAAGAACCGTTTATGAAATAGTGACGGAAACAGAATTAGCTGATTTAGATTTTCAGGAAGTCAGAGGTTTCCAGGGCATAAAAACCGCTGTTGTGGAAATGAATGGCATGACAGTGCGGGGAGCGGTTGCCAACGGTCTGGGTAATGCCAGGAAATTGTTGGAAGCGGTTGAAAAGGGAGATATAAAGGTTGATTTTATTGAGATAATGGCCTGCCCCGGCGGTTGTATCGGGGGCGGTGGAAATCCCATTAAAAATTGGGCAAAGATGCGTCTACGACTTAACGCTGTTTATGCTACGGACAAGTCCCTTCCTTTGAGAAAGTCTCATTTGAATCCGGCGGTACAAAAATTATACGCTGATTTCTTGGGTCATCCTAACAGTGAAAAAGCCCATCATCTATTGCATACCTCTTATCAAGACAGAAGTTATCTCTTGCATAATTAAGGTTTTTTGATATCACAACAAAAAAAAGTCCAGTTAGATATTTTTCTAACTGGACTTTTTTTATTTTTGTCAAACAAATTTAATTGTAAATGCTGAAAAAATAGTGTATACTTTAGCTTTAAGAACTATAGTTCAACTATAGTATTATTATCTTTTTATTATAGGAAACTGCAAATTTTGTACAGTGGTTACTCCAGTAAGAGAAGGCGATAAGGAGAGGTACTATGAGTGAGACAAAGCGGGAGATGAGTGACCAGGAGATAGACCGCATTTTAAGTGAATACCGCGCTCAAAAGGCGGCGGCTCAGGGTGATCAGGAAAATACTTCTCCGGATCACCGTCCTTCTAAGGAAAAGCCTTTTATTTTACGATGTTTATTGGGCTTTTTTAAATGTATAGAAAATTTTATTTATAAAGTTGCTGAAGCCATGGATAAGCAGGTAGAGCAACCCACAAAATGGTGGGGTAAGTTATTGAGCGGTTTTCTGAATTTGTGGATAAACCTTCGTACCAAGGCGGCGTCTTATGCTGAGCGCAAAAGAATCTGTCCCTATGTCGTCGACGCCCTTTATTTTACGGTACGTAATCAGCTGTTTGCTATACTTTTGTTTATTGTTATGTATATCATACTTTCTTTAATTTACCGTAATTTTTTATTATTCTCACAAATACTATTTTATCTTTGGGCAACTTTACCTTTGCTGATTTCATTGATGATAACTGTTTCTAATCGTGTAGTTCCCCTTTATATCTTGGACTGTCTTACCTTCAAGCGGGTAGTCAAGCGCAATGTTGAGCTAAGTATAATGGGTATACAAATAACAGTAGGCAGATTTGGTAGTTATACAGGAAAGGATATATCCTATTTACCCTACTTTTTTGATTACGCGCCTGTGCCTTGTTATTTTTTCTATATACCCTTAGCAAAAGATCACGTTCCCAAATCTTCAAAGCTTAAAAAGCCGCCTCAGTTTTATAAATTTAAAGACTCACCTCAGGGTAAGGAATGGCGGACTGTGCGTTTCATAATGACTACCCGTAAATCCAAACAGATAGATAAGCTTTTTAAGCTGGAACCTACGGCTGAGTTTGAGATACGTTATTTACTTTTCAGTAAGATATTGCGGGAGATCCGCCCGATAGAGGGTTATGAATACGCCGAAGGTGTACCGGAAATTCTGGAGCGCATCAATAAGATGTACCCATAATTAACGTTTTTTACCGTTTTTACCGCTGCTTAGGTTATTATCTATGGCGGATATTATCTTAGGCGGGAATAATTTAAATAATTTATTTTTACACTAAGTTAAAATTGCTGCCTGGTTTTTTATCAATAAAAGATCCGCCTAATAATAGGGCGGATCTTTTATTTTAAACACGGTTTAAAATTTTAATTACAAATTTTTGGCGTAAATATAGTGTGACATAACTGATTATCTGCCTTTATAATACATTCTTTTTGGCTGACTCAAAATAATCTAAAAAAGTAAAAGCTAATTCCATGGTAAGTCTTTTTTCAGCGTTTAATGGATCTATTTTTAGGAGTTCTTCAATTTGTTCCAGTCTATAATATAAAGTTTGGCGTGTTATTCCCAGTTCTTTCGCGGTTAGGAGTTTATTGCCGTTACATTGATAGTATTTTTTTAGGGTAGCCACTAATTTATTATTTTGAGATAGATTGTTGATTAACAGCGGTGAAACTTGTTCTGCGGCAAAATGTCTTAAACGTTCCAAATTATCGGCGTCATCTACTAAAGTAAGGATATAATATAGATTTAGATCTTCATAAATATATTTATCAACATGAAATTTTTGACAGACACTCATAGTTTCTATAGCGGTACTGTAGCTTTTAGATATATCCTCTATATTTTTAGAGCGCCAGCCAGCTACCAGGATCAGGTCTGATTTTCCTTCCTGTGTTTTAATATATTCGTTTATTTCCCTAACCACATGTTTAAAACGGGGTTTCCAGGAATTATCCTTGCCGAAATCCATGATAATACCGGTTAAAGATCCGTTGGCGAAAAAAGGGTAAAAGAGAAATTGGTTGTTATTAAACAATTCGTGTAAGTTTTTAGCAATGGAAAGATAGGCTCCTTCGGAAAGCTGATATTTAATTTTACTTTTACTGTATTCTATGATGACGGCAAAAAAACGGAACTTCCTCAGATCCGCTATATTCATTTTCAGCAGATCACAAATCTTATTTTTGGTTAGATCGCCACTTAACCAGTCTAACATCCAGCTGTTATTATCTAATTTTTGTTTTTCCCGTAAATAATCATGATTTACATGTTTTATTATCGTATTTATTAAATTACGGCTTATATCTATGAATCTGACAGAGTGTTTAAAGACAATAAGAGGACAATTATACTCATCAGCCAACTTTATCATTTCCTGGGGTACAGTATCCATATATTTATGTAATTGCAGGCAAAAGCCTGCTATTTCTTTTTGCAGTAACTGTTTAAAAAAGGGCACTAAAAACTCAGGATCATTTACTCCTAAAGCGCAGCAGAAAATCAGTTCACCGCCATCTATCCATTCATTAGGGTCATCCCATATTTCCAGGGGGTGTATCCAATTTACTTCATTTTTAAGGCCGCCTTTTCCTGATAACAGTGCGGCGTCGGCAAAGTCTTTCATGTTAAGAACTTCAGATATAGTAATAGCGTCATAGATAAGCATGAAAAATTACCACCTTTAATTTTTTGCGTTTATTTTAAAATTTTACACTATGTATAAAAATTTGTCAAATACTTTTACGCTTTGCCAATTTTATCAACATTAGTAAACGGTTATACTTTAAACACAATAAAGTTACAGAGATTGACAAAATATATCTCTGTAATGTAAGATTTCGTTTATCATGCATGAGACGAGAGCCGACTAGAACTATGTGAGTCAATGTGAATGGAGGATGATCTCTATGCTTGTTATTGGAGAAAAAATTAATGGGGCCATCCCTTCTGTCGCGGCAGCGATTTCCAGGCGAGACGACGGTTTCATCAGGGACTTAGTACATCGTCAGGTAAACGTTGGTGTGGACTATTTAGACGTGTGTGCCGGTACAGGCCCTGATGAAGAGCTTGAGGCATTAAACTGGCTAATAGATATAGTTCAGGAGGAAACTGATACGCCTCTGTGTGTAGACAGCCCCAATGCTAAAATTATTGAAGCGGTTCTGCCCCGGGTAAAAAGAGAAGGGCTGATCAATTCTGTTTCCGGGGAAGGTGATAAGTGTGATATCATTTATCCCTTATTACAGAACAACAACTGGGAAGTAGTCGCCCTAACCTGCGATAATGACGGTATTCCCGAAACAGCCGAGAAAAAAGTGGAAATAGGCAGCAAATTAATAGCCAAAGCCGGGGAATTCGGTATTGAGCCTCAAAGAATTTTTATCGATCCTTTGGTTCTGTCCTTAGCTGCTGTAAACGATTGTATGCTTTCCTTTATGGAAGCGGTAAGGGAAATCAAAAAACTGCATCCAACGGTTAAGACGGTATCTGGTCTTTCTAATATTTCTTACGGTATGCCCTACAGAAAAATCGTGAATATGAATTTCCTTACTTTGGCTTTGTCTGCTGGTATGGACGCTGCCATAATTGACCCGGAAAACAGAGATTTATACGCCTCAATTTACGCGGTAGAAGCTCTTTTGAACCGGGATAAGCATTGCCGCAAGTATAACAAGGCATATCGTGATGGCAAAATCGGACCCCTGAAAAAATGAAGTCTACATTTAGAATCTTAAAGGAGGAGTTACATTATGATGGATTTTGATAAATTAAAGACAGCTATTAGCGAAATGGACGACGAAACAGCTATGGAAATAATAGATGAAGTCGTAAGCAGCAACGGTGACGCTGGTAAAGCCGTGGCAGCCTGCCAGGAAGGCATGGAAATAGTCGGTAATATGTTTGAAACAGGGGAGTATTTCGTAGGTGACCTGATTTTCGCCGGTGAACTGATGGGTGAAGCAATGGAAAAATTGCGTCCTTTGTTAACTGGTGATTCCTCAGAAGACCTTGGTAAAATGATTCTCTGCACTGTCTCCGGGGATATTCACGATATAGGTAAAAATATCGTTAAAGCCATGATGGGCGCTGGCGGCTTTGAAGTAATAGATTTAGGTGTAGACGTAGCTCCTGAGGATATCGTTAAAGCCTCCAAAGAAAACGGTGCTAAGATAATTGGTCTAAGCGGCATTTTGACTCTGGCCATCGACTCTATGAAAGCTACGGTAGACGCATTTAAGGAAGCCGGCTGCCGTGACGATGTTCATATTATCTTAGGCGGCAATCCTGTCACCGCTGAAGTCTGTGAAACTGTAGGAGCTGACGCTTGGTCCACCAATCCCCAGGAAGGTGTAGCTATCTGCAGAGAATGGGCCTTATCTAAGTAACTTATATTAGCTTAATATAGTGAATAAAGACCCTTTAGCTTAATTTATTGCTCCCAGGTGATATAAGTTTAATAATAGAAAAACGAAGGGAAGGCGAAAAATATGGCTAGTAAATTAGGTAGCCGGCAAATAATGCAATTTATTATCCTTGGGTGCGGCTCTAACGCGATATTTTATATACTATTTTGCCGGGGTAGTTATTATGACGCGTTTATGATGGCCTTTAACGTAACCAACACCCAATTTGGCTTAATGTCAACAGTATCTTTGACAATTTCCTGCCTCACATATTTTATCGGAGGCATATTAGCTGATAAGGTTCATCCGCGCTTTCTGGTTACAGTTTCCTTTATTGTCACAGGTTTATGTAACTTCGGTTTAGGTTTTTTCCCCAACTATGGTATAAGTTTAATTCTCTACGCTATAATGGGGGCTTCCACCACTCTGACCTTCTGGGGCGCTTTCCTGAAACTTACCAGACAGTTTGGACGTACCGTGGGTTCTGAAAGTAAAAGCTTTGGCGCTATGGAGGGAACCAGAAGTGTCTTCGCTATAGTTGCCGCCACTTTCGCGGTATTTATGTTCTCCCAGTTTGATAATTCCGTTTCCGGTTTACGTTTTGTTATGTGGATGTATGCGGCATTACTCATTGTCTTCGGTATTTTGGCTTTCTTCGCTTTCAGCAATAAGGATGAATCCGAAGAAGATGTTATCAACCGTGAAAATCCCTTTAAATTATTGGTTATATGCTTAAAGGATCCTAATATCTGGTTGGTAGGTCTTATGGCTATGGGCGGTTATACTGTTGGCAGCGTCATAGGTTCCTATATGGGTACTTTAGGCACTACAGCCTTTGGTCTATCTATCGCCATCGCGGCCTATGTTGGGTTGATGAACCAATGGTTCAAACCTGTAGGTAATTTCAGCGTAGGTTGGTTCGGTGATAAATTTGGTCCCAGTAAAGTTATTCTTGTTTTAAATGTCATCCTGACTCTAATCGCTCTGTTCTTTGTATTCCTGCCAAAGAATAGCACTATGATGATATTCTTCATAATAGTAATCGCTATAGAAATCACCTTAACCGGTGCTTTCCGTGGACAAATGTACGCTCCTATGAGAGAATGTAGAGTACCCATGAATCTCAGCGGTTCAGCAATCGGTTTCTATGCCACGCTTATATACGCCACAGACGCTATATTGCCTCCGATTATCGGCCAATGGCTGGATAATCTGCCCATGGAAGTAGCCTGGAGAAATATTTTCATCCTGTTAGTAGTATTTGGCGCTATAGGTGTCGCGAGCTCAATTATTTTTAGAATCAGAAACAGAGAAACTATCGCTGAAGTAAGAGCTGAGGAAATAGCGATGAGAGCGTCCATGAAGAAAAGCAAATGACAACTAATTATTTAAAAGACAGAAAGGAGCGAGTATCGTGAAATTAAATTATTCCATAGGCACCGACAAGGAAGTTGAAGCTATCCATGAAATGAGTGTAAAAATATTAAGCGAAGTCGGCGCGGCTTTCCATTCTCCCGAAGCGGTAGAATTATTTAAAAAACACGGAGCTAAAGTAGATGGGGAAATCGTCTATATTTCCAGGGAAATGCTGGAAGAAGCCATAAAAACCGTGCCAAGATCTTACCGTCTTTATGACAGGGACGGCGGCTATATTACCATCGGCGACGGTGAATTGAAATGCGACTCTACTGACGGCCCTATCTATATCAGAAAAGAAGGCAAATATGAATCACCCAGTCATGAACACTTGGTTAATTTCCATAAGCTTCAAGAAACAAGTGAGGTAATATCAATTTCTAATCCCAATACTATTGATATCTCCTATGTTGAACCTGAAGTGCGTAACCAATATGGCCTTGGCGTAGCGCTGCGTTACTGCAAAAAGCCCATGCATGGTATGGTATTAGGCGGTAAAGAGGTAGTTGAGGAATGCTTCCGTGCTATGCAGGACTTCTACGGCATGTATGATAAACCCATTATGCATGGATTAACCTGTACCGTAGGTCCCATGCAATTGGCCAAAGATATCTGTGAAGCCATGTCCGTATTGTGTAAAGAAGGACAGCCCTGTACCGTAGTTAGCGGTGTTATGCTGGGAGCTTCCGGCCCGCAGACAATGGCTGGCGCTTATACCATAGGTAATGCCATGGTGCTGGCAGCTATAGTATATTCACAGCTTCTTAGACCCGGAGCACCTATCCTCTATTGCACAAGATTCTCATCTCATGATATGAAAAACATGGGTCCCGCTTACGGCGGTGTGGAATCTATGTGGGCTTGCGCCACTTCAAAACGTATGGCTGATTATTATGGCTTCCCGCTCCAAACTGGGGTAGGAACCGGCGAATCTAAAGTACTCGATATTCAAGCCGGTGCTGAAGGTTTCATGAATCATCTCAGCCCCCATCTTTTACATGCTGATATCCTGAATATGGCCTGCGGACCTATGGACTGCATGAATACAATGTGCTATGAAAAGTTCATCTGGGATGAAGAGGATATCATTAAATGCCGCCATCTGATGGAAGGTTATGAAATCAGTGAAGAAACTTTCCGCTTTGAAGAAATCAAGAAAAAAGGCCCCACAGGCAGTTATCTGGGCAGAACCTTGCCGATCTACCGCAAAGAGTTCTATGAACCCAAATATGACATCAGAGATATCCATAACAACTGGATCAAAAATGGGGAACCTGTTTGCGAAGAGCTCCTTACCGCGGCATGGAAGAAACGTCTTGAAGAGTATGAATTGCCTGAACTAACCAAAGACCGCAGACAGATTATAGAAAAACTCCTGCCTGAAAATTATCGTAAAATTGTTCTGGATTAAAATAAAGTACGCAGCCTGTTATTATCAGCGGATGATCCTTCGGTCATCCGCTATGGCTGCGTTATGCAGTAAAGTCGTCATAAGGTAGTATTATTATGTTTAGATAAGGAAATAGATATGAAAGCATTATTTTCTCTTTTTATTGAACGTTTTGATTGGTTTTTAGAGTTGACCTTACAGCATTTGATGCTATCCGCCATAGCGATTTTTATCGCTACGGTTATAGGGTTGCTTTTAGGCGTTATAATTAGTGAATATAAAGATACCTCCAGATTTGTGCTGGGATTTTGTAATATAGTTTATACGATACCTTCAATATCTTTATTGGGCTTTTTATTGCCCTTCTCAGGAATAGGTAATTTGACTGCGGTTATAGCTTTGACTGTTTACGGTTTACTGCCAATGATACGCAATACATATACAGGCATCGAGAATATTGATCCTGATATCATTGAGACAGCTAAAGGTATGGGATGTACACGTCTGCAAATGATTTTTAAAATCAAGCTGCCTTTAGCCCTTATAGTTATTTTAGCTGGTTTTAGAAATATGGTTGTTATGACCATTGCTTTAGCCGGCATAGCATCTTATATAGGAGCTGGGGGACTTGGTATAGCCATCTATCGTGGTATAACCACAAATAATCAAGCTATGACTATTTTAGGCAGTCTGCTTATTGCCTTATTAGCACTTTTTCTTGACGCGATAATAGGAGCTTTTGAAAAGCATATAAAAAGGAAAAGGAGGATGCGATAATGAGGAAATATAGAATTCTTATTTTAGTAATAATTCTGTCAATATTAGTAATATTTGTTTTTTCTGGCTGTTCAAGTAAGTCCGGAACAATTAATATAGCGGCTAAAGACTTCACGGAACAATATATTTTAGGAGAAATGTTAAAGGCTTTGGTGGAGGAAAATTCTGATTTGAGTGTAGATTTAACTTCTGGTGTAGCAGGTGAAACAAGTATTATTATGCCGGCTATGATCAAGGGTGATTTTGATGTTTACCCTGATTATGACAGTACGGTATGGCTGACTGTACTGAAGAAACCTAAAACCTATGATGTAGAGGCCATGCATGATGAACTTAATGCTATATATTTGCAGGAGTACGATATGAAATGGCTGGGTTATTATGGTTTTGACAACACTTATAGTATTGCGGTTCGCAGGGAGACGGCGGATCAGTATAGCCTTACTACTTTTTCAGATTTAGCTGAGATAAGTGATGAGATTATTTTTGGTGCTGGTTATGAGTTTTTTGAGCGGGAAGACGGCTATGATGGTCTCCAGGAAGTTTACAATTTTAGTTTCAAGGAGATACTGGAGATGAATTTGAGCCTTAAATATAATGCCCTGCTGGATGGACAAGTAGATGCCATTACTATTTATAAAACTGACGGGCGTATGGAGAATCCGGATATTGTTGAGTTAGTTGATGATCAGGATTATTTTCCGCCAGCCATGTGCGGCACCATAATACGGGTTGAGGTATTGGAAACGTATCCTGAATTGGAGGATATTTTTACGAAATTAAACGGCATGATTTCTAACGAGGAAATGAGACTGATGAATGCTGCCGTAGATATCGATGGTCAAGATCCCAAGAAGGTAGCTATAGAGTTTTTACAAGAAAAGGGTTTGATAGAAAATGAATGATATTATAATACAATTTCAGGATGTATGGAAAAAATATGATCAACATATCGCTTTAAAGAATATTAATTTTGAGGTAAAAAAGGGTGAGTTTATTACAGTAATAGGCAGTTCCGGCTGTGGTAAAACGACTATGCTGAAGCTGATCAATGGTCTGCTGTCCCCTGACCAGGGGTCTGTGTTTGTTAATGGTCAGGATATTTCTCAGGTGGATCAAATAGAACTGCGGCGCCGCATAGGCTATGTAATCCAGGGTGTTGGTTTATTTCCCCATTTAAACATTAAAAAGAATATTGAGTTTATCCCCAATATTCTGAAATATGATAAAGGTGAGGCGGACAGCATATCCCGTTCTTTAATTAAAACAGTGGGTTTAGAGGAAAGTATGCTAATGCGCTATCCCAGTGAATTATCGGGAGGTCAGCGTCAGCGAGTAGGGGTAGCCAGAGCTTTAGCCGCGTCTCCTGAAATAATGCTGATGGATGAACCTTTTGGTGCTCTGGATGAAATCAACAGGATTAAATTACAGGATGAGCTTTTGCGTATACATAAGGAATTGGGCATTACAATATTTTTTATTACCCATGATTTAAGGGAAGCCGCTAAGTTAGGAGACCGGGTTTTTGTTATGAGTGATGGCGAAATAATTGCCATAGGTGATTCTCAGGAAATAATGAGGAAGTATAACAATGGAGATTATGATTTTTTTAAATCCCAGCATAAAGCTGTTGTAGAGTAGCTCCCTTTAAGAGGACAAGACAAGTAAAAGACATATACTACTGTTCCAAAATTCCTGTCTTAAGAAGTGGGTGATTAAGCTAATATACTGTTTTGCACAGCTTAACTCTATTATCTTTGTATCCTTCATTACAGGTCTTTCTTTGCCGAAGGCCTGATTGGCTAAGATTCTTCGCCAAATAGTGACCTCCAAGATTTTTAAACTTTACTTTGAGAGACGGGATTTTTGGAACTTCGTTATATGTTTGTCTCCGAAAGGGGTTAGGGCTTGTTTATTTATAATGCTGCCTTGTTTTTTCACGGTTATTTCATGATGGGTAAAACGCCCCAGAGGTTAGGCAACGTCCCATAAGGAAGTAAAAAGAATTTTGGTAGGAACCGGCGTGTCAAGTCACGCCGGTTCCGATTCGTTTAAGGCCTCCCTTCCAATCTTCAAAGGAATGCGGATTTGCCCCACATAGGTGAAATGCAGGTCGATTCGCACCTGCTTCCTTCCGTTCTCCCTTACCGGGCTGTGCACCACGATC
>CAWVFN010000077.1:0-4004 GCA_963928475.1 Bacillota bacterium | reverse complement strand
ACAAATACTGAAAAGAGAATAAAAACGGAGGTGCTGTTTTGAAGCCTCGGCTTATTTCTTTTTTCATGTTCATATTAGGCGGCAGCTTTTATTATTTGCTGGAGATTCTGTGGCGTGGTCATAGCCATTGGTCTATGTTTATAGCCGGCGGCACCTGTTTTTTAGCCATAGATATGCTGAACAGCAAATTAGCGGCTAAGACTCCTTTTTGGCTGCGCTGTACCTTGGGAGCGGCGATAATTACTGCCATAGAATTTGTTGTAGGCTGTTGCGTGAATCTTTGGGCTGATTGGCATGTTTGGGATTACAGCCGCTTTCGTTTTAATTTTTTAGGTCAGATTTGTTTGGTTTACACTGTGATATGGTTTTTTTTATCCGCGCCGCTTATATGGATCAGTGGTGTTTTGCGGAAAAAGCTAAGTCATATATTAAATAAGGACGACAGGTGAGTGAGGCTTTGTATATCCTTAAGTTTAGGGTGCAGGTCCCTTCTTTTTCACGTCGTGGCCTTTTGCTTTTCTGCCCCATACCGCTAGGGGAAAATTTGGGTATAAAAGTAAAAGCTGATAAGATGTTGAAAAGATGGGTTTAATATAAAACCCGGCGGTATTTACCGCCGGGTTCTTTAATTCTTTTGTTGTTTTGGTAATATTTTAAAATTCCTGTTTAAGAGAGCGGAGGAAGAGGGAATGAAGCGTTTCCTCTGGATCTCTGTTCTCATAAAGTATGGAGTAAACAGCGTTACAAATTGGCAGATCCGCATTATATTTTTCTCCCAGCAGAACCAGGGCCTTGACAGTATAGTAGCCTTCCGCCAGGGAAGAGAATTTCTCACCTTTAACGTAGGCTTCGCCGAAGGATCGGTTATGGCTGAAGGGTGAAAAGACTGTAGCTTCATAGTCTCCTAAGTGGCAAAGTCCGTAGGCGGACAGTTCATTGCCTCCCATAGCCTTGATAAGCCGTGATACTTCCCTGGTGCCGCGGCTCATTAAAGCGCCTTTTAGTGAGGATACGTTTTTTCCATCTAACATACCGGCGGCTATACCCATAACATTTTTAGCGGCGGCGCCTATTTCGTTGCCTAAGAGGTCATTGCCGTAATAAAAACGAATTAAATCGCTGGAAAATTCATCCACCAGCCTTTGTTTAGTTTCAGGGTCCTCACTGTCTATTACCATGCAATTCGGTATGCCTTTAGTGAATTCCTGTACGTGACCGGGTCCCAGCCAGACGGCGGTTTTATTGCTGGGATCAGCTGCCGCCGTTACAATTTCTGAAAGTCTTTTACCGGTATCTATTTCTACCCCTTTCATACAGAGGACAAAGGTTTTGTTTTTTAGGTTCAGGGGAGCAAGTTCTGCCATTAAGGCTCTTAGTCCCTGGGAATTGATGGATATAATAATGGTATCCGCCTTAGTGGCTAAGGTAAGATCGGTAGTTAATTTTATATTGTCGGGCAGGGTTAAATATTTATTGGCTCTGTTTTGTTTCAGTTCTTCCATATTATGGGAGCCGTTTCTGGCGTAGATAGTCACATCTTTGCCGATACGGTTCAAGTACCAGCCGATAAAAGTACCCCATCGTCCGCAGCCGATAATAGAAATAAGATTATTCATAAAACATCCTTTGTATGTATTTTGTTCAGAAAAAGATCTTAATTGATTTTGGAGGCAGAAATATTTAGAAGCAGAAGAGGTTAAAAAGTTGTTCTGTTTCGTTTACTACCGTATAGCGGAAACCTTTAGCTTCCATACGCTGTATTAAGGGTTTATAGTCTTCAGGTCTGGACAATTCTATACCTAAAAGAGAAGGTCCGTTTTCTTTATCGTTGCTTTTGCTGTAGTTGAAGCGAATGATGTCATCGTTAGGCCCCAATACTTCACTGAGGAATTCCCGCAGAGCGCCGGGCCGCTGTGGGAAGTTGATAATAAAGTAGTGCTGTAGTCCTTCATAGAGAAGGGAACGTTCTTTTATTTCCTGCATACGCGCAATATCATTGTTGCCGCCGCTGATAATACAGGCGACTTTCTTTCCTTTAATTTTATCTTTATAGAAATCCAGAGCGGCGATGGTTAAAGCTCCGGCTGGTTCCGTCACAATGGCGTTATTGTTATAAAGTTCTAAAATGGTGGTACAGATTTTACCTTCGGGAACTTGTACGATATCATCTACGACGTCTTTGCATATATCATAAGTCATGTCGCCTACCCGCATTACTGCGGCGCCGTCGGCGAATTTGTCAATGGCGTCTAGGGAGACAACTTTTCCCGCGGCTATAGAGGCGGCCATGCCTGCGGCTCCGGCTGGTTCCACGCCGATTACCTTTGTAGCCGGGCGGATATGTTTAATATATGATCCAACCCCTGCTGCCATACCGCCGCCGCCGATGGTGGCAAAGACATAATCCATATGTCCAGCGTCATCATTGAGTATTTCCAGGCCGATAGTGCCTTGTCCGGCTATGACATAGGGATCGTTAAAGGGGTGAATAAAGGCAAGTCCTTCTTTTTCCGATAATTCAGTAGCCGCGGCGTTAGAGGCATCGAAGGTATCGCCGATTAATATGATATCGACATAATCGCCGCCGAAGCGGGCTACTTGAGAGACTTTTTGTTTTGGTGTAGTTACCGGCATAAATATTTTACCGTGGCAGCCCATGGCTTTACAGGAAAAAGCCACGCCCTGAGCGTGATTGCCGGCACTGGCGCAGACTACGCCTTTATCTCTTTCTTCCTGACTCAGCTGGCACATTTTATTATAGGCTCCTCTAATTTTAAAAGAGCGTACTACCTGTAAATCCTCACGTTTAAGATACACCTGGCAGTTGTAGCGTTCTGATAATACCTCGTTTATTTCCAGGGGCTGGTTTTTAGCGATGCCTTTCAGATCGTGTCCTGCCCTTAATATATCCTCTACCGGGATCATACTCATTTTTCTTTCCTCCGTCTCTTATATCAATCTTCTATAATTCTTTATTATATCATGTTATCATTGGTTATGGAAAGATTTTTTTTCATTTTTCTTTGAGATTTAGCTGTCATTGACATAAAACTAAAATATATGTATACTTGTTTTATATTTTTAGGACATCATGGAGTTGTTATGAATCATTTTATAGTAAAAACAAAAGTATTCTGCGGCGATGAGGCTTTGAACCGCATTGGTGACTTGGGTATAAAAAAGGCCTGTATCGTATGTGATAAATTTGTGGAAGATTCCGGTATGCTTAACGAGATATTTGCTTTACTGGAGTCTCTTAATGTGGACTATTCAGTTTTTTCCGATGTTATTCCTGATCCTGATGACGCCATAGTAGCCAAAGGCGTAGCGGATATTGCCCAAAGCGGTGCTGATGCTGTTATATCCGTAGGCGGTGGCTCTGTGTTGGATACCGGTAAGCTTATCGGTTTGATTTACGGCCGGGGTGATGCCGGTGAATGTCCCATTTCCATAGCTATTCCTACCACGGCGGGAACAGGTTCGGAAGTTACTTCTTTTTCCGTGATTACTGATTCAGCCACTGGTGCCAAGTCCACTATTGAGGACGAGGCGATGCTGCCTGATTACGCTATTTTAGACGCTCGTTTTACCCAGAGTATACCGCCTAATGTTACTGCTGATACAGGCTTTGATGTTTTGACTCATGCTTTGGAAGCTTATGTATCCACACAGGCCACAGTATTTAGTGATGCTTTAGCTGAGAAGGCTGTATCCCTGGTATGTAAGTATTTGCCGAGAGCCGTAGCTAACGGTGAGGATATGGAGGCTCGCACTGCTATGCTCAACGCTTCTTGTATGGCGGGGATAGCCTTTGATCATGCTCGTTTAGGTTTATGTCATGGTATGGCTCACGCCTTTGGCGGTTTTTTCCATATTCCCCATGGCAGAGCGAATTCTCTGTTTTTACCGGCGGTAATTTCTTTTAATGCTGGTTTAGACAGGGATATTGCCATCAGCTGTATTCCCGTACGGCGCAAATACGCTACTCTCAGCAGCAAGCTGGG
>CAWVFN010000076.1:0-13879 GCA_963928475.1 Bacillota bacterium | reverse complement strand
CCGCAGTTGAATATAAAAATACACTTTAATTTTACAGGAAAGGGCAGAAAAAATCAACCGCTCACAGCCTCAAAAATAAAAAAGTGTAATCCCAGGGTAATACCCCCTTGACAAACTGGTTTCCAATAGGGGATTAATATAATTTTCCTCAGAGAAAAAAAGAATAAACCCCGTTTATGCCCGTTATTACATCATACAATAATAGCGTCAATTATAAGCCGCCGCTTTCAGCTGTGGCTTATTTTTATACCCAGTTAGCCGATATATAGCAAAATTCTGGAGCTTATATTCATATCCAGCTGAAGGAGGAGTGAAGAACGGATAAAATTAAAAAAAATATCAGCACTCTGGTAGGCAAAGGATACGGTGATTTTTGGCGCTTTAAAGGCAGATACAGAGTGGTAAAAGGCGGCAGGGGCGCTAAAAAAAGCGCCACCGCCGCCTTATGGTATATCTATAATCTGATGAAATATCCTAAAGCTAACCTCTTAGTTGTAAGACGTTACGCCAGCAGCCACCGGGACAGTACCTTTGCACAGCTGCATTGGGCGGCTAAAACCTTAGGTGTTGAACACCTGTGGCGCTCCACTAAAACTCCTATGGAAATGACTTACCTGCCTACTAAACAAAAAATAATCTTCCGGGGTATGGACGACCCGGAAAGTATACACTCAGTTACTGTGGAAAAAGGCTATCTCTGCTGGGTCTGGCTGGAAGAGGCTTTCCAAATAGAAAAGGAAAATGATTTCGATAAACTGGATATGTCTATTCGCGGCGCTCTGGAAAAAGGCTATTTCAAACAGCTTACCCTTACCTTTAACCCCTGGTCTGAACAACATTGGCTAAAACAACGTTTTTTTGAGCAAGAATCTCCTGAAATATTAAGCTTGACCAAAACCTACCGCGATAATGAGTTCCTGGATCAAAAGGATATCGACGTCTTCCAAAATATGGCTGAAGAGTTCCCCCGACGTTACCAGGTGGAAGGCTTGGGACAATGGGGCGTGGCTCAAGGATTGGTCTATGAAAATTGGACTGTACTGGATTTCGACTATAAACAAATTTTACAGGAAAAACCTGAGCTTAAAATACTCTTTGGCCTGGATTTCGGCTTTACCCATGATCCTACCGCCTTCATCGGCTTACTGGCTGACGCTAAAAATAAAGAAATTTTTATCTTTACTGAACACCACCAAAGAGGAATGCTTAACTCCGATATCGCCTCTATGATACGAAAAAAAGGCTTCAGTAAAGAAAAAATTATCGCTGACAGCGCTGAACCTAAATCCATCGCTGAACTGCGGCGTCTGGGTATAAGCCGTATCACCGGCGCTAAAAAAGGACCTGACAGCCTAAGATACGGCATACAAAGACTGGCTGGCTATAAAATCTATGTCCACCAGAATTGCCAGTATACCAAAGAAGAATTAGCAGCCTATGTCTGGGCGGAAAATAAAAATCAAGGAAAGTATAATACCCCCGCAGATCGGGATAACCATTTAATGGACGCACTGCGCTACGCTATGGAAGGGATGGACAATAATCTCTCCGTTTTAAAATATTAAGCCTTAAGGAGGAAATATGAAAAAACTCGAAAGTATTTTAGCCGCTAATGATATGAAAGCTCTGGAAAACTATGTCGCTGATCTCGCCGCCGCCAGCCGGATAGAAAACCGCAAAGCTCTGGAAGGACGCCGCTATTACGTCAATGATAACAAGATTCGACGCCGTCAGCCACTGGAAGATATGCTGATAAAAGCTAATTTGGATAAAAATCCACTGCGAAACAGCGATTTCCGTATCAGCCATAACTGGCACCAGCTCCTGGTCAATCAAAAAGTAGCCTACCTCTTCTCCTATCCTCCAGTCTTCGACTGCGGCTCACCTCAGGAAAATGCCAAAATTAATCAAGCACTGGGAGAGGATTTCCCCCGTATCGTCAAAAATCTGGCTATCGACGCTGCTAATACCGGCGAAGGATGGCTGCATATCTGGATCGATAAAAATGAGGGCTTTAAATACGCTACCGTGCCAAGAGAACAACTCTACTGCGTCTATAACGATACTATGCCAAGAAAACTCGCCTACGTCATAAGAGATTTCCGGCAACTCAATAGCCAAGGTCAAGAAGAACGAAAAGTAGAAGTCTGGAACCAGAAAGAAGCTCTCTTTTTTAAAACAGATCATAACACCGACTTGATAAAAGATCTGTCCTGGAACGGTAAAACTAACAAAATTACCCACGGATTAGGCGATATACCCTTTATACCCTTCTTTAATAACAGTACGCATACCGGGGATCTGGATATGTATAAGGATATTATCGATCAATACGATCTGGTCGTATCCGGCTTCGCCAACGATTTAGCCGATATTCAAGAAGTAATTTTTGTCCTCCGTAACTACGGCGGCGAAGACCTCAGTACCTTCCTCTCAGAACTTAAACGCTACAAGGCTATTAAAGTCGAAGGCGATACCGTCGGCGACGGCGGCGTCGATACCATGCAAATCGAAATACCTGTGGAAGCCAGAGTTAAATTCCTGGAACTGCTGAAAAAACAAATCTTCATTTCCGGACAAGGGGTAAACCCCGACCCAGGAACCTTCGGCAATAGCTCCGGCGTGGCACTTAAATATCTCTACAGCCTCTTGGAAATTAAAGCTGGACTGCTGGAAACGGAATTCCGAGCCGGCTTTAACCGCTTCCTCAAAATATTAACTCGGTACCTGGGAATGAAAGATGATCTTACTATTGCCCAAATCTATACCCGTAACGCCATCGAAAACGAAGTGGAAACCGCCTCTATCGCTACGGAAAGCCAAGGCATAATCAGCAATAAAACTATTATGCGCAATCACCCCTGGGTGGAAGATCCAGAACAAGAGGCCCTGGCTATACAGGCAGAAAAAAAAGATGAAAAGGAAAATGACTGCAAAATAAAAGAAACAGCGGTTTAAAAACCGCTGTTTTAACTTTATTCTGCTTCTGACTCTAATTCAAGACAACGACGATAAATCTCCTCTACCTGACAACGAAACTCAGACTCGGAATAACATTTCTCCGCCGCTATGTTGTAATAATCAAAGGGATCATAACGCTTACATAAATCCTTGAGCTCACTCTCTAATATGTGAGATAACTCCGGATTCGTTTTATCTAAATATTTGGCGTGCAAAGAATATGTCACGGGAAAATCATAAGAAAAATCCTCTGCACTGATCTTGCCAGATAAAAATTGATCTATTTTTGCGAAAATGTTTTTTGTATCCATAATACGTAAGTATATCAGAGTTTTCTCTGATTGACAAGTTCAGGATTGGCAAAAATACCGTTTCCGCCCGGTAAATCACTCTATAATCTTTACTATAAAATATTGTCTTCCGGCAATAGTCCACCACGGACGACGGCAAACAGGGTTTATTATAACCAAAAAATAATTGAGCCGTTCCGGAAACGCGCTCAGCGCTTAAGCGTGGCTAATCCTTAATTAGGCGCTCCCCATGGGTGGCGGGTAACACCTGATAAAAACTAACGGAGGAATCAAATGTATAAACTATCAGAAATCTTAGGACAAGAACTATGGCAGACTTTACAAGAGGCCTTGGCCGGTAAAGGTAAAGACGGCAAGGATCTGGAGCTGGCTGTAACTAACGACGGCAGCTTTATACCTAAAGGTAAATTTGACGCACTAAACAAAGAATATCAAAGCCTGCGGGAAAACTTCAACACTGTACAAAATGAATTACAGACACTATCACCTTTGGCTCAGGAAAAAGAAGAACTGCTCTCAGCGTTGGCCAACGCAAAAGAACAACTGGCTCAAGCTGCCGCCGAAAAAGAAAAAGCTATCCTCACCCTGGAACGGGAACACTTCCTGGAAACCGCCCTGCGTGAAGCCGGCGCCAGAAATAATAAGGCCGTCCGGGCTCTCCTCAATGAGGACGCACTGGTCTGGGATGAAGAAAAACTTAACGGCTTAAAAGAACAACTGGCACTAATTAAAAACGACGCCCCTTATTTATTCGATGATGACAATATCAGCTCGTATCAGCCTAAATTAGGCGGCAGCAGACCAGATTACAGCAAAATGAGCGATAAGGAATACTATCGCTATCTAAAACGGAAAGGATGAAATAAATGTCTAATACTTTTTTGACCGCTCAGCAAATTGCTAGACAGGCTTTACCTGTCTTAAGGGATAACTTAGTCTTCCCCATGCTTACCTACAACGACTACGCCGATGACTTCGCTAATGTAGGCGATACTATCCAAATTAGAAAACCACCCGTCTATGAGGCTAAGGAATTTATCGATACCGTGGAAACCCAGGATATCGTCGAAGATAAAGTACTGGTTACTATGGATAAAATCGCCGATGTCTCCGTTGAAGTCACCGCTAAAGAAATGGCTCTCTCTCTGGAAAGCTTCAGCAAGCAGGTTATTGAACCCGCCGCTGTGGCTATCGCCGAAAAAATTAACAGCGACGGACTGGCTCTCTATAAGGATATACCCTATGCCGTGGGAACTCCCGGAACTACTCCTGGAGATTTAGAGGATATCGCCGCCGCACGTAAAGTACTAAATATTAACCGGGCACCTGTCTCCGGACGTAACGCCGTTTGGGACCCTGAAGCCGATACAGCTTTCAGCATTATTCCCGCTATCGTCAACGCGGAAAAATCAGGTACCACTATGGCCCTACAGGAAGGCGCTATCGGCAGAGTTCAGGGCCTCGATAACTATATGAGCCAAAGCGTTCACTTCCATCAGGTAGCTCTGGAAGGATCCAGCCTCAAAACTGACGGACAAGTAACTGAAGGCAGCAACGTACTCAATATTAAGGGTACAAGCTTAAGCGGTAATTTGCTCAAAGGCGATATCCTTACCATCAATGGAGTACAGTACGCTGTGGCCGAAGACAGCGCCGCGGCTCAAAGTGATAAAATAGCCAATGTTACCCTCACCTCCGCACTGCCACTTCTGGCTTCGGATACGGAAATTACCTTGACTAGCTCCCATAGGGCTAATCTCGCTTTCCATAAAAACGCCTTCGCCTTCGTTACCAGACCCCTGGAAATGGCCAGAGGCGCTGAAAGCTACGTAACGAATTTCGAAGGAATCACACTGAGGGTAACCTTCAGCTACGACGCCTCTACTAAAAAACAAATGCTCTCTATCGATACACTCTATGGCTTTAAAACCCTTTATCCTCAATTAGCATTACGTGTCTTAGGCTAAGAGGTGATTAGAATGGAAATTTTGGATCTGGTGGCTCAACGGCTGGATACCACTGAAATTACAGAGGAAATCCAAATTACCGTAAATAGAGTAGAACAGTTTATCAAAGAATATTGCTGCCTTACTGAAATTCCCACCTCCCTCTGGCCCCTCTGGGCTGATATGGTCTGTGATATCCTGAATAACCACGGAGACGCGGGAAATATAGCCTCAGCCTCTCTGGCCTCTGTCTCTATGGGAGATGTCTCCTACAGCTTTGACCAAAATTCAGATCTCAACGGTACCATAAATAATCTTATGGCTAATTACCGCCATAGACTCAATAAAGTACGGAGGGGGCTTTTCCGATGAATAGTATTAAAGAATGGAATAATTCCCTCCTTTACCTCGATAAATTTACCCTTTACGACTACGAATGGATAGACGATGGCAACGGACTTTATCAAAAACAACAGGAAAAACCTCTTATACAACAGGCTCCTTGTTACCTCTCTATCTCAAAAAACGCTTTAGGGAACAAAAGAAGACTCGATCAGCCTGATAATGAAACCGGCGATCACGATGCCGTGGAAAGAGTTCTTATGCTCTTCTGCGACCCCGAGTATACCATTAACGCCGGCCATATTTTGGAAGTGGAGCACTGCGGCGATATCTTTCGTGGCATCGCCGGACAACCACATAAGTATATGTGGCACCAAGAATTGCTTATATACTCTATTGCCGACGCCTGAGGAGGATATATGATATTAGATCTAAGAAACGCCTTGGCACAAGCAACGGAAAAAATTAAATCAGATGCCGCTATCTATGACGAGTATGTGAAAAAAGACTTTAAAAGACCCTGCTTCTTCCTGCGCTTACTTAAACTTACTGGACGACGGGAAATGGCGGGCAGGTATTTGTTTACCGCCTTTTGGCAAATTAAATATTATCCCCGCCTGCCCGTCAAGGGCGAACCATGGCGGCTCTATAGAGAACTTAACGATTTGGCCCTGAAACTCTATGGCGCCTTGGCTATACCCGGTTATCTGGTCACCGATATGGAGCATCAAATCGAAGATAATACCTTGGTTTTTTCCGCCGCTTACTCCTTCTACGCCGAGGAAAATGAAAACGGGGAAAATAATGAAAAAATGATTCAACTGGAAATAGAAATGGAGTGATTATTATGTCAGGAGGTATTTGGACTACTCAGGATAAAATAAGACCCGGAGCATATGTGCGATTCTCCGCTATCCCTACTTGGGATCAGTCCTCACCAGGAACAGGTGTCGTTACTATGCCCCTAAATATGAGCTGGGGACCGCTGGGTCAAATAATGGAAATCGAAAGCGCTGATATGCTTAATGGCAACGCGGAAAAAATTATCGGCTATCCTCTGAATAGCCAAAAAAACTTGGCCTTAACCGAGGCTCTCTGTAATTGCCGTAAAGTTCTCCTCTACAGAATCAATAATAATGCCTATAAAGCCAGCGCTACATTGGGTAGTTTGCAAGTTTCAGCTAAATACCCTGGGCTAAGAGGTAATGATATTAAAGTAGCCGTAATAGCTGAAAACTCATCTTTTAATGTCATTACCTATGTGGATGAAGAAGAAAAGGATAATCAAATAATCAGCGAAAGTACTCTCTCCCCTATCAGCAACGATTGGGTGGACTTCTCCCTCTCCGGTACCTTGGCCGCCGCCGCTGCCACAGCCTTAACCGGCGGCTCCGACGGCACTACTACCGTTACACAATATAACGAGTACTTCTCCGCTATAAAAAATAAGGATTGGCAGGTCATGGCCTGCCCCTTGGATGATACAAGTTTACCGCCGTTAGTAAAAGCCTATATTTATGATTTAAGAGAAAATCTGGGTAAAAAAGTACAGGCTGTAGTTCATGACTACGCCGCTGATTATGAGGGCATTATTACTCTGGATCAAGGATATACCAAAAATGGCATCAGTATTACACCTGTACTCTTTACAGCCTGGGTGGCCGGAGCTACAGCCGGAGCTAATATCAACGAAAGCAATACCTATAAAGTTATACAGGAAGCTGACAGCATCATCAATGAAGTTGACGACCAATCTATCGAAGAAAAAATACAAGAGGGCTATTTCGCTGTCTCAAGACGTACCGACGGCACTATTGTGGCGGAAAGGGATATCAATTCCCTGGTCACCCTTACCGCAAATAAAAGCAGAGCCTTTTCTAAAAATATGGTTATCCGCACCCTGGATAGAATTGCCAACGGTATCGCCAATATGTTTGAAACCAACTATATCGGATTGATCAGCAATACTCAGGAAGGACGAGATCTCTTTAAACAGGATATTATTAAGTTTCTCGGAGATATGGCAGCAACCGGCGCTATCTCTGACTTCCAAGGCAGCGACGATATTACTGTGGAACCAGGCAACGACAGCGACAGCGTCATTGTCACCATCGCCTTGAATCCCGCCGACGCTATGGAAAAACTTTATGTTACTTTGGAGGTGGCAGCGTGAGCATATTTCTAAAAATACAAGATACTGTAGACGGTAAACTCGGCAGCGTTTATCTTACCTTTGAAGGACGACGCTATGAGGTACCCGGTGTACAAAAAATTGAAGCACATGACAGCGTTAAAGAACGTACTATGCGTACCATCGGTACGGTTAAAACACAAACTGCTGTCGCCGGTGTTGAGGGATCTGGCTCCCTGACTATTCAGTATTACGCTATCGCCATCTTTGGCAAAATTATCGATACCTATAGACGTACCGGCGTACTTGAACCCTTCGATCTTATGATCATTAACTATGATAAGGGAACCGGTATCGGACGCCGGTCTGTATCATTCTCTAACTGTACACTCTGCGGCGATGTGCCCCTGGCTGCCCTGGATAGCACCATCGACGCGGCTTTAACTATTGATCTTCAGTTTAAATACGATGAGTTCGGTATCATTGAGGACTTCAGTGAACCTACCGCCATTGGGAGGGAAAGTTGATGTCTAAGCTTCTTGATTTCTTGTTGACACAACCTGTCCTGGATCTCCAGGAAGAGGTGATTATATCACAACGCCTGCGGGAGCATCCCTTTACCATCAAATGTGTCTCCGCTGCGGAAATGGCGGACTATAGCAAAAAATGCCGGGGAAAAAATGGCTTCGACGGGGAAAAATTTAATTTGCTCCTCATCCTTAATCATTGCCTGGAACCCGATTTCCGCGCCGTTGATTCCCTGGCTAAAGCTGGCTGCGCTACGCCTGAAGAACTTGTGAATCTTACTTTAAAAGCCGGGGAAATAAATGCCTTAGCACGGAGCATATATAGACTAAGCGGCTTTGATCAATCACTTGTGGAAATGAGGGAAACTGTAAAAAACTCATAAGGGAGGGCGACGGCGAAGCTTGCTATGCTATGTACGTCCTCCATTATTTCCATCGCTTCCCAGGGGAATTCCTGTCTTTACCCCTGAGGGAAAAAGCAGCTGTTATGGCTATGATCGATTGTATCTTAGAAAAAAGACCAGGATAAAGGAAGTGATATTTCATGTATAAATTTTTCTTAATCAGTACAGATGACAATGTGACGGAACTCCTGCCTGTTAATCCCGAAACTATCTCAATTACCTGCGGCATCAACAATGAAACCTATTCCCTCCTGGATATGGGAGAAATTACTACACCAGGTAACAGACTGTGTAAAACTATATCCTTTTCCTCCTGGCTGCCTGCCACTGTTAATACGCGCGATTATGTGCTCCGCTGGAATAAATATATTGACGAAAAAAGAGTACTGCGACTTTTGATTCTTGGCAATACTTTCGATAAAGTCTTCGGTGTTAGCTGGAATATACCGGTTGTTTTCGAAAAACTTACCCTTAGTGAGAAAGGGGGAGAACCTGGCGTGGTCTTTTTTGATATGATTTTTAAAGAATACCGCACCTTCTCCCTTAAGGTGATCTCCTGATGGCAATAATCTATGATATGGGCCTCAAACCCCCTCAATATCAGCTCCTTTTAGGCAGCAGGGATGAAAGTAAAAAAAGTGACGTCTTCCCCTGTACGCGTAAAATGACCTGGGAAACAAAAAGAGTCGGCGGACCGGCAAAACTTACTTTTATACTCTCCAAAACTCCGGGTATGGCCTTCTGGGAGGGAGATAAAGTCAGACTTTTGGCAGATGACACACCTCTTTTCGCCGGCTATGTCTTTAGTAAGGAAAAAGATCACACCGGGGCTATAACCGTTACCTGCTTTGATCAGCTGCGCTACTTAAAGGCACGGCAAAGCTATAGCTTCACCGGTTCAGCACCTGAAGCTATTATAAAAAAAATCGCCGGAGATTTCGGGCTCGCCTGCGGTAATCTTGAAAATACAGGCTATGTCATACCTTCACTCATTATGGATAACCAAACCTGCTTGGATACTATCTATACAGCCCTGGAAACTACCGCTAACGCTAAAGGACGTTCCTACTGCTTTTATGATAACGACGGCAAGCTAACACTCACCGCCGAAACTAAAATGGTCAGCCCCTACGTCTTAGGCTCACACTCCTTTATTTCTACATATAACTACGGCACCACCATTAATGACGGCGTCTATAATTCCATAAAATTAGTGCGTCCCAATAGCCTCACCGGTTTAGGCGACGCCTTTGTGGCACGCTCCGCTAAAAATGTGGCTAAATGGGGACTCCTGCAGTATTATGAACGGGTAAATATGGATCTTAACTCAGCGGAAATCCGGGATATGGCTAAAACTAAACTCTTAAAGGATAATAGGACAGGACGTATCCTCACTATGCGCTGTATCGGCATTCCACAAATACGCGCCGGACAAGTTATTAAAATTGAATTGGAAGATATGGGCGATATCGCTATGGATCAATATCTCACCGCTGACAGCGTTACCCATACCTGGGATGAAAAAGGACATATTATGGATATCGTCTTCTCTATCTTCCGGGAAGCCGATACTGATTATGCCTATGCTATGTCGGAATACTCCGAATATATCGATGTTACCAAAAAAGAACCAGCCAGCAGTTCCGATGGCTCTGACAGCGGCGGCTCCGGCAGCAGCGGCTATCGTATGCCTTTCCACGGTACCTACCGTATCAGCACCCAGTTCGGCGTCGCCGGAAAATCCTGGAAATGCGGCTGGCATACCGGCACCGATTACGTGGGTATCAGCGATAAAAATATTTACGCCATCGCCAGCGGTAAAGTTACCTTCGCCGGAGCCAAAGCTTCCTACGGCAACTGCGTTTATGTCCAGCATGACGACGGCTATCTGAGCCTTTACGCACATATGAGCAGTATTTCTGTACATACCGGACAAAGAGTCTCCAATAGTACTAAACTGGGACGGGAAGGACATACAGGCAATGCCTCTGGTTCCCATCTGCATCTGGAACTGCATAAGGGCAGCTATAAATATCCGCCTAATCCTAAAATTAATCCTAACGTCTATATTTTGAGTCATAAGTAAGGAGAAAAATATGATCGAAGTAGTAAAAGATGTTGTGCAAAATATTCTTAATCACTGGGGACTTACAGACTATGTTATGGGTACTGTCATAGAAACACAGCCACTGCGCTTGAAAATAGATGAACGGCTCCAGCTGCAGGAAGAAAATGTACTGCGCACTACTGCCCTGGGAGAAATTAACACCGGCGATAAAATTATCATGCTCCGGGTGCTCCGAGGACAAAAATATATTCTGCTCTCAAAGGTGGTGGCATAATGGATCTGCTTTTTTATCAAAATTTACTGCCAGATGAAAATATGGATCTGGAAACTCTACCTGCCTACGCTGATAAAACCTATGCACTGCTGTGGCAGCAGGGACATATTAAAGGTTTTACCAGCGGCTTAGCAAGCATTCAGCAAAGAATCTACAAAATCTTAGCTACAGAAAAAGGAGTCTTCCCTGTCTATAGCTCTGATTACGGACTGGCCTTGGATGACCTCTTCGGACAAGATTATGACTTGGTGGAAAGTGAATTGCGGCGGCGAATAGAAGAAGCTCTCGACAACGATGATGATATCGCTAAAATCAGCGATTTCGCTTTTAGCCGTCAGCAAAATCAGGTCTGCGTCTCCTTTAAAGTTACTGCCAGTAATGGTCAGGGAGAACAGGAAATAGATTGGAGGTTCAATAACTTATGATAGATTTATCGGAATATACCTTCAATGCCATACTTGAGGGTATGCTATCGCGTATACCAGATGACCTGGATAAGCGTGAGGGCAGTATTATTTATGACGCTTTGGCTCCCGCAGCCTATGAGTTCGCATCTATGTATCAGAACTTGTCTGAGGCCTTTGATAATAGCTTTATCTCTACAGCTACCGGTGAGGCACTGGATAGACGAGGTGCCGAAATGGGCATAATCCGACGGCCAGCCGTGAAAGCCGTGCGGATGGCTAAATTTTATGACGCCGACGGCGAAGGCTTTGACGTAGAAGAGGGAACCCGCTTTTCTACTCCTCAAGGCGAGGATAGCCGTACCTATATCACAGTTTCCAAAGTGGAACAAGGAGTCTTTTATCTGGAAGATGAAACCGGCGGCGCGGCTGGAAATAATTATATCGGTGATCTGCTGCCCAATCAGTATATAGATGGCTTGGCCCAATGCGAAATGGTGGGAGATCCCATAGTTAAAGGCTCTGACGCCGAAACCGATGAAGAATATAGAGCCAGATACCTTTATAAAGTGAAAAATGAACCCTTTGACGGCAATGCTTCCCAATACCTGCAATGGGCTCTGGAATATCCCGGCATCGGCAAAGCTAAAGTCTTTCCCCTTTGGAACGGCGCTAATACGGTAAAAGTCAGCGTTTTGGGTACCGACGATATGCCCTGCTCAGAACAGTTATTGGCGGATTTCCAAAATTACCTGGATCCTGGCTCTCAAGGGTTGGGCAACGGCGCCGCGCCTATAGGAGCAAAGGTCACTGTTTCTACTGTTACACTCGCCAATATTACCGTAAGCGGTACTTTGGAAATAAGTATCGGCTACGATCAGACAGAAGTAAAAGAAATAGCAGCTGAAGCCGTTAGAGAATACTTTAACTATGTCTCCTATAACAAGACAAAAGTATACTATATGGAAGTCGGCGCCGCTATCCTCGGCGTAGATGGGGTAGTGGGACTGACAAATCTCAAACTCAATAATGGTACCGCCGATATAAGTCTCGGGCAAGAGGAAAGACCCTATTTAAATAGTATCTCCCTGGGGGTGACGACTTGAGTTTATTGTCATATCTGCCGACCTATTATAAATCTATCGCTGAAATGAAGGCTCTATTAGACAGGGAAGATGAAGTCTTTGACTTAGTCAGACAAGCTATTGAGGATTTTCCCTCAAAAAACGCGGTCTTAGAGTGCGATGAAACAGAAATAACTCTATGGGAAAATTTCCTCGGTCTCAACCATGTCGGTACCTTGGCCCAGCGCAGAATCGCTGTCGTCGCTTGCCTGCGGGGACAAGGTCAGCTAAATGAGGAAAAAATTAAGGAAATTGTCAATTCCTTTACCGGCAATGTTGACAGCGCTTTGGTGGATTTCACCAATAGTGTGCTCCGTGTCCGTATTATGCCGCCTCAATGGGGTGAGATCTATAACTTTACGGAGATTGAAAAAACTTTAAGACCCCGGGTACCAAGCCACATAACCTTAACAGTGGAACGCTTTTATCATACCTGGCAGGATATTGCCAGCTCCAACAGTAACTGGCTGGCTGTTAAAGAAAACTATGAGTCCTGGGAAAGCGTGAAGATGAAGGTTTAGGCAATATATCTGTGACAAAAGAGGTGAATCAAGGTGAGCTATCTTATAACTAATCAAAATAATTTTCCCCATATTCCCTATCCCTGTCCTTCCTATCCCCAGGCTACCGTCAAAACCAGCGGCTGCGGTCCCTGCGCTGTACTGAACTGTGTGGAGAATATGACCTCCCTGCGGTTTAAAATGGCCGATTGGATCAGCTATGTTATGGATAACGGCGCCAGAATTGATGGAGGGACCAGTATCTCCCGTATTCTGACAGCTTTAAAACAAGACTATGGCTTTGAATATACTGCCACTAATGACGAAGTAAAAATAAAAGAACATCTGGCCGCCGGCAAAATGGGAGTTTTCCACGGCGGCTATGGCAATGTTTTTTCCTCTGCCGGTCATTTTCTGGCCTTAGCTGGAATGACGGCGGAAGGAAAAATAATCTTGATAGACAGCGGCTGGTATCAAGGTAAGTACAGCGGCTCTTTCCGTAAACAAAGAGTGGCGGAAAGCACTGAAAAAGGGGTCATTTATTCCTCGTGGCAATACTTGGAAGCTGATAAAAAATATAAACAAAATCAAAGCCCCAACTACTATCTGATAACAGCACCCGGAGAGAAGGAGGAAGATGACGAAGTGAGATATAAAACCATTAAAGATGTACCGGAAATGTACCGCCAAGCTGTTAAGCGACGGATAAATAAAGGTATTCTCAAAGGGGATGGACAAGGTAATATCAACGTCTATGAAAGCGCTGCCTGGCAATGGACTGTAGATGACCGTAATCGCTATGAAACCTTGGAGGATGTGCCGGAAGGCGAGTTCCGGGAAGTAATAGGAGAATTGGTAACTAAAGGCTATATCAAAGGGGATGGTCA
>CAWVFN010000075.1:0-6706 GCA_963928475.1 Bacillota bacterium | reverse complement strand
TTTGTGCGAAAAACTGACTGGGGTAATGCGAGTCTTACCTTTTTTGTGCGAAAAACTGACTGGGGTAATGCGAGTCTTACCTCTTTTTTGTGCGGAAAAATTGACTGCGGTAATGCGAGTCTTACCTTTTTTTGCGTGGAAAAACTGATTGTAGTAATGTGAATCTCAGTTTTTTGTACGGAAAAATGACAGGGCAATGTGAACCTTAATAATTATTAAAATTTTCTCTGACTGGACAGTTTAATTAATAAATTTTTACATCTTTGACCATTCAAATATTTTTTTTCACAAATACTAACAATTGACATGTCTAACACCCTGTGTTAAAGTGAAAAAAATAATTAATACCAGACGCGGACTCTATAAAAAAACTAAAGGAGAGGATTTCTTGAGCCCTGTGGATATTATTATAATCGCTGTTCTCCTGCTGTTTGCGGCTTTGGCTGTAAACAGTATAAGAAAGAATAACCATAGCTGTGAAGGAAATTGTAAATATTGCTCACAGCAGAAAAATAAAAGTAAAACAACGGAAAATCAAGATACAGCTGACAGCTTAAAAAAATACTTTAGCGAAGAAAGAAAAAAAATCAGCCTGGAAAATAGACTGGAACAGAAAAAAACAGCAAAATTTCACCAGACTAATAAAGGTTTATAATTATTAGGGCGTGGACTTTTAAGACCATTAATGTTAGAATTATCTTGTATCTAAGGAAAATGTATTTTTACCGCCAGGAAAGGAGAGTAAAAAGATTGAGGCCCTTTTCAGTGTTGACCAGATTTCAGTTAATAATGGAAATATTAGGCTGCCTGCTTTTGCTTTTTTTAACCGTCTACCTCATCGCAGCCTGGCCCACTCTTTCCGATACACTGCCCTCACACTATACCTGGGATGGAACCGCCGACGCCTGGGGCACTAAAAGATCTTGTATCACTCTGCCTGTCCTGGGCTGGGCTATATACATTTCCCTTACTGTACTACTCTTTATTCCCAGAATGTGGAATGTCCCCAAAAATCACAGCAACCCCCAAAAACAACAGGCTATTTACCGTATGTGCCGCTCACTGCTTTGCTCTATAAACTTTGGTATCGTGGCTATGTTCGTCTATATCAGTATCTGTACAGTACATAACGCGCCTTTGGGAGTCTGGTTTATCCCTGTTATCGTCTTAGGCAGTATAATGCTGAACTTGGTCTTTCTTTTCGCCTTGGCTAAAATAAAATAACACGCATCAGAAGGAGGAATAAATATGAAACTTAACAGAGATGAAGCTTGGCAGCTCTTTCGTGAATATAATAACAGCGACTCCCTGATAAAACATGGTCTCGCCGTAGAAGGTGTAATGCGTCACTTCGCCGCCCTCAACAATGAGGATGTGGAAAAATGGGGCATTATCGGACTCCTGCATGACCTGGATTACGAAATGTATCCACAGGAACATTGTGTCAAAACCAGAGAAATTATGATGGCTAAAAACATCGATGAAGAATATATTCACGCCATCGAATGCCATGGCTTCGGTATGTGTACCCAGGTTGAACCTGTGGAAAAAATGGAAATTATACTCTATACCATTGATGAACTGACTGGCCTTATTACCGCCGCCGCCCTGATGCGGCCATCTAAAAGCGTTATGGATATAGAAGTAAAATCCGTAAAGAAAAAATTTAAAGATAAAAAATTCGCCGCCGGCGTTAACCGAGAAGTCATCAAAGACGGCGCTGACAGACTCAATATGGATCTGGATACCATTATCGCCGAAACTATCCAGGGTATGCGCCAAGTACATGAGGCTATCGGACTCTAAGGCTTAACTTAAAATAACAAATAAAAAAAGGGAACAGGACTTACCCTGTTCCCTTATCTATGCCTAATGCCTTTTATTTCAGCAGATTCTCTACGGCGTCACCTATGGAACGCTGCCAATGTTCCGGGAATATCTGTATATCACCATTATCAGCTGCTTCCGCTAACTTGGGATAAATCGGCAATTTGCCTAAAATAGGTAAATCAAATTCAGCCGCTGTCTCCTCTAAATGACTTTTGCCGAAAATCTCTATCTTTTTATGACAATCAGGACACTCTACATAAGACATATTCTCTACTATCCCTAAAATCGGTACGTTCATCTGCTTCGCCATGTTTACCGCTTTGGCAACTATCATGGAAACTAACTCCTGCGGCGATGTGACAATGATTAAACCATCTACCGGCAAGGACTGGAATACTGTCAGAGGAACATCTCCTGTGCCAGGAGGCATATCCACAAACATGAAATCAACTTCGCCCCAGAAAACATCACTCCAAAATTGCTTCACCGCTCCGCCTATCATGGGACCACGCCAAATAACCGGCATTTTTTCATTCTCTAATAATAAATTTATGGACATAACATCAATGCCGCTTTTGGACCGTACCGGATTAATGCCCATTTCTGATGCAGCAGCTCGACCATGAATACCAAAAGCCTGGGGTATAGAAGGACCTGTTAAATCCGCATCTAAAATAGCGGTGTTGTAACCACGACTCTTCATGTCTATGGCTAAAAGCGACGTTACCATGGACTTGCCTACACCACCTTTGCCGCTTATGACGCCAATTACCTTCTTAATATCACTATAGCCATTGGCCGCCGCTGTAAAGTCCGCCTTACGGGAATCACAGTCTAATTTACAGCTGCTGCACTTTGTATCATCACAATTTTCAGGTTTCGCCATCTCTATCTCCTCGCTTATCCGCACCGCTCTCAGCGACGCTCTTAATCTCTTACTACAATTATATGTCCACATTACTACTATGTAAAGTACAACCTTTTTTTATTCTGCCACATTTTTTAACTTGTATCCATCAACTAAAAGATTTATAATTACATAATACGGTAATTTTTAACAATTATCATAGCCCGTCTTTTGGCTTAACTTAATTTCTATAACAGAGGTGTATAAAATGGAAAGACAAAAAAGAGTTCTGGCAATTCACGATATCTCCTGCGTGGGGAAATGCTCACTTACTGTGGCTCTCCCTGTCCTGTCCGCTATGGGACTGGAAACCAGCATCATTCCTACTGCCGTCCTCTCTACCCATACCGGCGGCTTTGAAGGATATACCTACAGGGATCTCACCGAGGATATTATGCCTATCGCTCAGCATTGGCAAAGCCTGGATCTGAAAATCGACGCTTTCTATACCGGCTTTTTGGGCTCCTTTGAACAAATTGAACTAATGAAAAAAATATTCTCTATGTTTAAATCAAAGGATAATATTGTCTTCGTCGACCCCGTAATGGCTGATAACGGACAAATGTACGCGCTCTTTGATCAGGAATTCGCTAAGGGAATGGCTTCCCTCTGCGGTAAAGCTGATATTATCATTCCTAATATCACCGAAGCCTGCTTTATGGTGGGAGAAAAATATCTGGAACCACCTTATACTAATGAATATATTGAAAAACTCTTGACTAAACTCGCCGATCTGGGACCGGAAAAAATCGTTCTTACCGGCGTGGACTTCGACGGCGAAAACTTGGGAGCCGCCGCTTTCGCTAAAACTACCGGCAATATTGACTACGCCTTCGCTCCCAGAATTGAGGGATATTATCACGGCACCGGCGACGTCTTCGGCTCCGCCCTCTTAGGTGCCTTGCTCAACGATTTGACCTTAAAGGATAGTATTAAAGTGGCAGTAGACTATACCGTGGACAGCATTAAAAGAACTAAAGATTTGGGTACCGATGTTAAATACGGCGTGGATTTCGAAAGAGGAATTCCACAACTGCTAAAATCTATAAATCTTGTATAAAAAACCGCGGTTTCTTTAACCGCGGTTTTTAAATAAAACAGAAATAGAGGGAAAATGGTTGCCTTTAAGTACTAAAAATGTTATACTTTAACCAACTATATGTACCTTAATCTACAAACCTAAATGAGGTGATTGAATGAAGAGAAAAACTATGGCCGCTGTTGTAGTATTAAGTCTGGTAATGGCTTTCTGCTGGTGCGGCTCCTGGGGCGTATTGGCTGATGACACTATTGCACTCTCTACCGCAGCTGATCTCCAACAGCTGGCTGCTAATACCGACGGCAGCTTCTATCTGAAAAATGATATCAAAATAGAGAATAAAGACGATTTTACCACTATTCCCTCGTTTTCCGGCACCCTCGACGGCAAGGGCTTCTCTATCAGCGGTTTGGATAAACCCCTCTTCAGTGATGTCAATGCTAACGCACATATAAAAAATCTCATTCTTAAAGATTTCACTATCGATTCCTCTCTCAGTGACGCCGGCGCTTTGGCCGCCAGAGCTACCGGCGCTACTATAGATAATTGCGGAGTATCAGGTACCATTACCGGCACTGCCGTGAATCTCGGCGCTCTGGTGGGAACTGCGGAAGATACGGCTTTCTCCGCTTGTTACGGCGCCTCAAACACTAAAGTCACTACTGAAGCCGGTGATAACAGTATCGGCGGACTCGTTGGAGCCGCCGGAGGAATTTCCTCCCTTACTAACTGCTACTTCAACGGCAGCGTTACCGGAGTGACCGGCAACTCTAATTATACCGGTGGCTTGGTCGGCAGCCTCAGTACCAGCAGTACCATTAAAAATTCCTATACCTGTACTAAAAATATCAGCGGCGGCAACGCCGGCAGTCTCGTCGGCAATTTAGAAGGTGCCTGTGAAAAATCCTATTTCCTCAATAACAACAATTTGAAATTCTATGGCTCCAGCTCTAACAATAACCCCAGCGGCGCTGAGGCTAAAGAAGATGCAGATTTTAAAAGCGGTTCTATAGCCTATCAGCTGCAAAGCGGACAAAGTAACCAGGTCTGGGGACAGGATCTGAGCAACAAAAATAACTACCCCGTTTTGACCAGCGCCGAAAATAAAAAAGTATTACAAGGAACACTTAAAGATAATAACGATAAAGAATTGGCTGTGGCCTACTTTAACAGCGGTTCCGCTCCTTCCTTCAGTGACGCGGAAAAAAATAATATGACACTGAAACTGTATACCGATAAAGAAATGACAAAAGAAGCTCCCAGTAAATTTACTGAAGACGTGGTACTCTATGGTAAATACGTCTGTACCGTAACTTATGAGGTAAACGGCGGCAGTAAAATAGAAGCTGTTACCGTAGATAAGGACAGTAAATTAACAGCCCCTGCTAATCCCTCTAAAAGCGGCTATTCCTTCGGCGGCTGGTATAAAGAAAAAGAACTGAAAAATAAATGGGACTTCAACAATGATACGGTTACAGAAAATATGACACTATACGCTAAGTGGACTAACACCACAGCTACCGCCAGTAATAACTCGGATTCTAAGGATAACCCTAAAGCCGGCGATGAGGGTATACCCGTTATCTATTATATTCTCTTTGTTATAGCACTGGTCTCCGCCGGCACAGCCTCTGGTATGCTGCTGCGGCGGCGTAGATAATTAATAACTTAAAACGGCAGGTCTTTACCTGCCGTTTTTTTTATCCTTATAACTAAAAATAAAAATGAAAACTATTGACTATAAATAATCCCGCAAAAACGCTCTCACTCCTTAAAATGTTAACTTAGTACTTTGGAAAATAGATAATAAAATCTGTATTATAAACTAAAATACCACCATAAAAAGGTCTATTGCTAACTTGTGAGGTGTGTAAATTAAAAATCAATGAAATTAAAAAACGTGATACTGCCTTGATGGAAAGGTTATTAAATCTATGGGAAAACTCTGTTAAAGATACCCATTGGTTTTTATCACCTGCGGAAATAAATAGTATTAAACCCTATGCCCAACAAGGCCTAAATGACATTCCTCTTTTAATAATTGCGGAAAATGAAAAAGGTAAACCTACAGCCTTCCTGGGCATCGCCAATAATACACTGGAAATGTTATTTGTACGAAATGAAAATAGAGGACAAGGTTTAGGAAAACAATTACTGCGCTACGCCATGGAAAATTATGCGGTAAATTACCTTACCGTAAACGAGGAAAATTCTCTCGCCAGAGGATTTTATGAACATATGGGCTTTAAGGTCTATAAACCAACAGATTTAGATGAACAGGGTAATCCCTATCCATTATTGTATATGAAAAGAGAAGGCTAATTTAACTTTAATTAAAGGTATCAGCGGCTAAATATCTCAGCAACTATAGATAGCATAGGGCTTTCCTCTTGAAAGGAATAAATCCCCGGTTTTTATCATCCTCAAAAGGATATAAAGTGAGATAAGGAATCAAAAATTATTGGTTTTCTTGGTCCCGGAGTTCGGGGAATATTGGAAAATTTATGACCTGAAAATTACTTTGTCTTTGCAAAAAACAAAAAGTACTGCTGCTGCCTAAGGTTGCGGCGCCGGGTGGTAGGATAGGGCGCCGGGGGAGAGTTTGAGGCGGCTTGTTTTAGAGTTGCGGCGCCGGATAGTGAGATAAGGCGCCGGGGGAGAGTTTGTGGCGGCTTGTTTTAAGAGTTACGGCGCTGGGTAGTGGGATAAGGCGCCGGGGGAGAATTTGAGGCGGCTTGTTTTAGAGTTGCGGCGCCGGGTGGTGAGATGAGGCGCCGGAGGAGAGTTTGTGGTGGTTCGTTTTAAGAGTGCGGCGCCTGGGTGGTAGGCTAGGGCGCCGGGAGAGAATTTGAGGCGGTTCGTTTTAGAGTCGTGGCACCGGATAGTGAGATAAGGCGCCGGGAGAGAGTTTGTGGCGGCTTGTTTTAAGA
>CAWVFN010000074.1:0-13346 GCA_963928475.1 Bacillota bacterium | reverse complement strand
AATCCTTGTCCATACGGTGGATCAAGTATAATTAAGTCAAATTTTTCTCCAGGTAAAACAGCTTGTCTAAAATCACAGCAACGGGTCTCTACACATTCCGTGTATCCTAAAGCTTCAGTATTATACCTTATTATGTCCATAGCCGCGTCGCTGTTGTCAACAATTACACTAAAGGAGGCGCCACGGGAAAGAGCTTCTAAAGACATAGCGCCGCTACCGCCAAATAAGTCAAGAATGACAGCACCTGAGACATCATGAAGGGCGTTAAAAACAGCCCCTCTTACCTTATCAAGGGTTGGCCTTGTTGCCGCACCAGATAAAGTCTTTAGCTTTCTGCCTTTCTTTTCTCCGGCAATTATACGCAAACTATTCATGCTGTGTTTTCCCGATACAAGATAAATAACTCTTTCTTTAAATTATTTCCCCGAAAAAAGTATAAACCCTTTTTTATGGGACATAATATCAAAGAACACTCATTGCGCTTCATATCCCCCGAAGGACAATGAGCATATCTCTCCCTTCGAGATGACTGATGTCATCTCTGAAAGATGAGAGCCTTCTCTCGTCTTTCAACTTAAACGGCGGTGGAATATTGAACCTCAAACATTCAAGGTAGAGGAACAAACTTCTGCCGCCTTTTGCTTCTTGTTCCTTTATATAATAACCTATTGTAACATGAAAATGCAAGTATTTGAATGGTTTTTTTAAAAAATTTTTAAAAAAAATTTAGGAAATTGACAAATTATGTTAAATTATGACTTCTTTAAAAAGTTGAATATCAATATTAATTTAGCTATTGAAGCTAGAGACCTCATAAGAGGCGCGGAAAATCGGGAAATTTCCGGTGTTGCGGAAAAAATCACCCAAAAAGACAATATAAAAATTACAGAAATTACCATTTTAAGCCCAGAAGGGGAAAAACAAATGGGACGGCCCCAAGGTAATTATATTACTATTGATCTCCCGCCTAATTATGAGGAAGACTTTGACACAGAAATCAGCGCAGTCAGAGAAAAGTGCGCTGAATTGATTGCCGATACTTTAAAAAAATTGATGCCGCCGGGAGAAGAACCTGTACTGATCGCCGGATTGGGAAATCCTGATATCACTGCCGACGCCTTAGGACCTGAATCTGCCGATAAAACTATGGCTACCAGACATTTCTTTATGTATATGCCAGAAATGGTAGAAGATGGCTTTGTCTCTGCCGCCGCTTTTACTCCCAATGTCATGGGAGAAACGGGAATGGAGTCAGCGGAATCAATTAAAGCTGTAGCCAAGGCCATAAACGCTAAAGCCGTAATTGTCGTAGACGCTTTAGCCGCCTCAGCCATAGGACGGCTGGGTTCATCCTTCCAGATCACAGACACTGGTATAGTACCAGGCGGAGGTTTAGGCAATATAAGAAACTCCTTAAATAAAAATTCACTGGGAGTGCCGGTAATAGCTATAGGTGTACCCACCGTCGTCTCTTTAGGCGCTATTATCGGTGAATCTCTGACGCTGGCAGCGAATTATAATAAAACCGCCGCCTTTTCTCCGGAAAACGCGGCAGTGACTATAATCAAAGAAATACTGGGAGACGATCATGATAGCTTAGCGGTAACACCTAAAAATATAGACGAACTAATCACCGCTTTAAGTGATATCATAGTTTTAGGAATACATCTCGCGCTCCATAAAGGAATAAACCTGCAAAATTATCAGCAATACTTAAATATCAGGTTTTAATGGGGCATAGCAGTTACATAACTTATCAGGCCAGCTATTAAAGTAGCAGCCTCGCCTCTGGTGGCATTGCCGAGGGGATCAAAAGTATCATCTCCACGACCATTTATAAAACCTGCGCCGTAGCTTTCAGCTACAGCCGTCTTAGCGTATTCATGAATAGAAGACGAATCATCAAAGTCTACTACAGGACGGACAGCTTTCAATTCCATGTCATTTTGGCCTGTATAACGCCAGCACATAGCAGCCATTTCCTGTCTGGAAATTTTAGTGTTGGGATCAAAGGTTAAACTATCACGGCCAGTCACTATACCATTGGCAAAGCCCCAGCACACAGCATTATAAAAATAATCGCTTTCCTTCACGTCGTTAAAGGACTCCTCTGTATATTGGGAAATATCAGCGGAAGAAATTCTTGCCAGCATAGTAATAAACTGCCCTCTGGTAAGATTTCCATTTGGCTCATATTTATTTTCACCCATACCGTTGACCACACCACGTGCCGCCAAAAACTCTACATAATCTTTACTCCAATGGGTTTTAATGTCGCTAAAAGTTGCTTCCTTGGATTCTATTGTATAAGATTCGGAATGAGACAGCTGCCAACGCAATACAGCACCATCTGCATAATAACAGCATGTGCCAACGGGATTACCAGAGCTGTCAGCAGCAGAAGTAGAAAAATCCCCTCCCTTATAGCCAATCTCCACAATACACATACCCTTATCGCCGTAAAGCGTACTGCCCTCTCCTTTGGCGCTCACTGTCACTGTATTATCTGTAACCTTCAAGGAAAAAGTAATATCAGACGCTGTTTTCTCGAGAAGGGAAGCAAGATACACTTTATCCATAATTATGGAACCATAATCATTATCAATCTTTAACCCCTCTATAGAACTGTTTGATACCGTACTTTTCAGGTCAGTATAGGATATTGTCAAAGAATCATCAGACATGTTTACTATATTGTAGCTATAAAGAGATGATGAGACAGCGTCACTGCTGAGATCTGAAGCTGTTTCTGTATCAGAAAAATTCACATCAGCACCATAGACAAAACTGCCTACACCTACGCATAATATTAAAGCGGCGATTATAATTAACACCTTTCTTTTCATATCTATCTCCAAATTCCGGTCTGTGACCTGTTTATAATATTACTAATGCATTATACACTAAATTAAGAAAAAGTTCAACTTACGCACTAAAAACACACCTTTTATACAAAATAAATTAAGACCCGCGCTCAAAATCTTAACGCGGGTCTTGTTCTATTTATTTAATTCTCGCACAATTCTGCGGTGAGCACGCCGGCACGTACTCTCATCACAATATAAACGCTGAGCTATCTGCTGCCAGGTAAAACCACGTATATAACGCATACGCATGATCCGCCGCTCAGACGATGGCAAACTGTCAATTGTTTTTTCTATAGCCAAACGCAATTTCTGCAGTTCCTCTATTTTCTTCTGCAGCTCAGTTTCCATATCTACAGCAGCTGCCACACCATTTCCCAACGCGTCCACTGTCCCGCTTTTGCCAACACCAGAGACATTGCTTATATTAGGATATTTTAAACGTGACCAGTAATGCCGCAGCTCGTCACATAAATCCTCAGCTTCTCTATTCAAGTTTCTATAATCCTCTCCTAAAATCCACTTCATAGTTAACCTCCGTATATTTAATCCTGGATATCATTTTCTCCACAAAATACTACACAAGGCTTACTGTCGTGATTGTTATCACTAAATAATGACAAGTTCTTACCTAATAGCTCCGCTGCTCTCATTTTATCTCTTATAGATATAAGCTCATCATCACTTCTCAATACCCGGGTTAAATACTCTAATATCTCCTCATTGCCTGCTACTGGCTCTGAATGATTAGGCTTTAATTTCGATAAGTAATTCTGTACCTGAGGATTCCTCAGCAGTCTGCCTCCTGCCGCTGCCGCGTTTTTTTGAGTATAACCAGCAGCCATAGCAGCCTCCTTTTTATCCTGACTCGCTAAATAACATTTACAGAACTTTAATTGCCGCTCTGTCATAATACCACCCTCCTAATTTAATTAAAATATTCACCGTCATAGATCTCATTAAGGATATTTATTTCTTCATTAGAAAAATTATCTGACAATAGTTTTCTAAAGCGCTTTATTAGCTTGCCTTCACATACGTGGCAACATGACTTTCCATTAAAACTATCCTTTGTGTATATGCCACCACACAAAGAACAAAATTTACTCTCCTGAACACAGCCACTACCACATAAAGGACAAAAAACAATATGTGCTCCCGTATCTTTTTCATAAAAAGATAAAGGCTGTAAACATGTATTTTTGCAATTTTGACATAAATATGTTCTTTTAGTTTTCATGGTCATTTTTATATTTAGAACATTTGTTCTGTTTTAATTATAAATATTCTGTTGATATTTGTCAACAACAAACTTTAGACATTTATTTACAAAAAACAACATTTTATTCTCTAAAAGTTTTACCTGCTTTAAACGGTTTTCGTTTATACCTAAATAATATAGCTAAGTAACGGGCAAAAACGGGATTTTATTACAATGACTACAAAAAATAGAAAAAAATTTGGAAATTTTGCTAAAGCATGTCCTGTATAAATATCTATAACATAGAGAAAAATAGTATTGCAGCGAAAGGAGGTGAACAATTTGCGGACACCTATGAAACCAGAAGCTGCTTCTGGCATGAAACGTTTCAAGCTCGAAGTCGCTAATGAATTGGGACTGCATGACTATGAAAATATCGATAAAGGTAGTTTATCATCCCGTGACAATGGCTATGTAGGCGGTAATATGACCAAAAAAATGGTTGCCTACGCCGAACAACAAATGGCTGGCAAATAACGGCCACATAAATGAAAACTTATTCAAATAAACTCAGGAGGAAATAAAAATGACACGTTCTAACAACCCCGTGAAAAAAAGCGCTCAAGGCGCATTAAATCGCTTTAAGATGGAAGTAGCTAACGAATTGGGTATCCCCGATTATGAAAACATGGATAAAGGTAACTTGAGCTCCAGAGAAAACGGTTATGTCGGCGGCAATATGACCAAAAAAATGGTTGCCTATGCTGAACAGGCTATGGCACAGGGTCAGGACAGCGCCGTTAACAGCTCTGTTCAGACTCAGAAACCCCAACGCTAAAGATTTATTTACTCTTAAAAATAAATAAAAAAGAGGACGTTCCCAAAGTTAAACCTTAAAGGAACGTCCTCTTTATATTTTTATTTCAGTAGGCCAATACCTCATGACCATTTTCTGTCACCAATACCATAATTTCCCTCTGAGCAGAAGGCTTACCATCAGCGGTATATATTGTCCAGCCGTTTTCCTCATCTTGGATAATCTGGTCGGTACCAGCGTTGACCATAGGTTCTATCGTAAATATCATTCCTGGCGCCATTACCATTTCTGTGCCACGCTTAGTTACATAACTTACCCAGGGATCTTCGTGAAATTCCAGCCCTACACCATGACCACCTATCTCCCGCACAACAGAAAATCCCTGACTTTTTGCGTGATCGTTAATTGCCTGTGCCATATCACCTAAAAAACCCCAGGGTTTAACTTCAGCTAAACCTAATTCCACGCATTCGTAAACAGTTTTTACCAGGTGGGATTTTTCCTCGGAAATATCGCCAATACAAAACATTCGTGATGAATCGGAAAAATAACCGTTTAGAATGGTAGAGACATCAACATTAATTATATCTCCCTCTCGTAAAATAGTGTCTGGAGAGGGGATTTCATGGCATACTCGCTCATTTATTGAAGTGCATACACTTTTGGGATAGCCCTCAAAGTTTAAAGGCGCCGGAATACCATTAAGCTCCAAAGTACGCTGATATACCCACTTATCTATATCTTCTGTGCTTACACCTGGTCCTATTCGCTCGGCCACATAATCAAGTACCGCTATATTCACTTTACAGCTTTCCCTGATCCTATCAATTTCATATTGATTTTTAATCATATCACGGCTGGGGACAATATGACCAGCCTCAGATAGTTCGGCGATTTTTATGTCAAAATCCATGTGACACTTTTTATACTTTTTCTCACTCCCGCACCAGCAGGCATCATTTCTTCCTATAGCGTGTGACATGTTTATACTTCCCCTTCTACAAAATTATATTTGGCTAAAGCCGACTCAAGCAATACTACTGATGTATCATCAGTGGCCCAGGAACAGACAAAACGTACTACAGCCCTGTCCTCTCTCACTTTATCCACAATTTCAAATAAAAAATCCTGACTCAATTCTACCACTAAACTCAAAGGCAAAATGGGAAAGAGCTGATTGCTGCGGGAAGCAGAAGCAAGGGGAATACCTTCTCTCATCATGGCTTCTCTTATTTTAGCCGCCTGGGCGTTGCCATGCTCCGCCAGACGATAAAACAGGCCGTCCCGAAACAGACTTATAAATTGGGAACCAAGAAGCCAGCCCTTTGCCAAAAGACCACCTTTTTGCTTTATATAATAGCGGAAATCAGCCTTTAGCTCCTGCCTGGTTATTACTACCGCCTCACCGAATAAGGCGCCGTTTTTTGTACCACCGATAGTAAATATGTCAGCATATTCCGCTATATCCCTCATAGTAAAATCACAATCAGAAGCTGTTAAGGCAGAGCCAAGTCTGGCACCGTCAATATATAGCCACAACCCGTTCTCATGGGCAAATTCACTCAATTCTTCCAGCTCGTTTTTGGTATATACAGTACCCCATTCTGTGGTTTGAGAAATATATATCAGTTTAATTTTAACCATATGCTCACCGGTGTTAAAGGATAGGGCCTTTTTTATATCTTCCACAATTACTTTGCCATTATGGTGAGGTACGGTTACAACTTTATGCCCAGTAGCTTCTACAGCTCCTGTTTCATGAGTGGCAATATGACCCCACTCTGAAGCCAATACCGCCTCGTGCCCCCGGAGCACAGAAGATATAACCGTCAAATTAGCCTGTGTACCACCGGTTAAAAAATGGATATCAATATCATCACGTTCCACATCAAAAGCTATAAGCTTCTTAGCCTCTTGACAAAGTCTATCACCGCCATAGGGAAGAAAACTTTCCCCAGACAACCCCACTATATCATCAAGGACTTCCGGCGCCGCCCCTACACTATAATCATTCAAAAAATTAATCATTTAATCACCCTGATATCTAAAACATACGTTTTTTCAGCCGCAGTAAACAGCGTAAATTACGCCATTCCTCTCCTTCTAATGAAGGATTATGCCGCAGCAGACCAGAAGCGCACTCTGCGGCAGACGCTAAAATTTGATGATCCACATATAAATCAGCCACCTTTAGCTCAGCTATGCCGTGCTGACGTGTGCCAAAAAAATCACCAGGACCACGTATTGACAGATCCTCTTCAGCTATTTTAAAACCGTCATTATACTTAACCATAACATCCATACGTTTCTTAGCTGTCTCGCCTTGACCAGCGTACTCCAGCACACAATAACTCTGAGCCTCGCCCCGGCCAATGCGCCCTCTCATTTGATGCAGCTGAGCCAAACCAAACCTATGAGCGTCACGTATCAGCATCACAGTGGCATTGGGAACGTCAACACCAACTTCCACAACAGTAGTAGAAACCAAAACATCAATTTCACCATTGTGAAATTCACGCATTATCTTCTCCTTATCTGCGGCTTTCATTTTACCGTGAATTAGACCCACCTTTATATCTCTAAACAATCCCTGTCTCAACCTATCATAAAGATCAGTGGCGGCGGCTAAATCCACCGTCTCACTCTCATCTACCAAAGGACAGACTATAAAACTCTGATGGCCTTGTTTAGCCTGTTCCTTTATGAAATTAAGAGCACGCATTTCTTCTTTAGGGTCGAGAACAAAAGTTTTAATTTCTTGACGACCCGGAGGCTGCTCATCTAAAAGAGATATGCTTAAATCAGCGAATACTGTCATTGCCAGGGTACGAGGTATCGGCGTAGCGGTAAGCACCAAAGTATCAGCACCCAAACCTTTGGCAGCCAGCTTCTCCCGCTGTGCCACGCCAAAACGATGCTGCTCATCTATGATCACTGTCGCTAAATTCTTAAAATGTGTTTTATCCTCAATTAAAGCGTGAGTACCTATGAGACAGTCTATTTCTCCCGCAGTTAGTTTTTTATATATCTCCTTCTTCTCACCAGCCTGAGTATTACCGGTAAGCAGGGCTAAATTTAAATCCAGCGACGCAAATATCTTTTTCAGCGAAGAATAATGCTGCAATGCCAGTATTTCCGTTGGCGCCATCAATGTGCTTTGAAAACCCGAACACCAGCTGCGATATATTGCCGCCGCCGCCACTGTAGTCTTGCCGGAACCAACATCTCCCTCTAATAAGCGTGTCATTCGCACCGCAGAAGACATATCATTGTATATTTCTTCTATAGATCTAATCTGAGCCTTGGTAAGTTTATAGGGCAGCAGAGAGGAAAATTCAGCGAGAGTACCCTTTTTTTGCTCTATACCCTGGTAATCATCGGTTCCCTTAACCATACTTGAAGCTAAACGCAATAAAAATAATTCGTCAAAAACCACACGCCGCCTGGCCTCACGCAGTTCATCTATATCATCAGGAAAATGATAATGAAAAATACTCCACTCTCTCTCCGCTAAATTATAGGTCTGACGTATACTATCCGGCAAAAATTCGGGGATTTTACCCTCACTGACGGATAAAGCATTTTCTATAATAGAACGCATCAACTTTTGACTTATACCTTGTGTCAAGCCGTAAACGGGTAAAATACCAAAGCCACTATCTGCCGGGGAAAGAACAAAATCTACTACGGCAAATTGTTTTTTGCCATAACGAAAGTCACTTTTACCGTAAAGTACTATCTCATCCTCAATATGCAGCTTATCTTTCAGCCAAGGCTGATTAAACCAAACTGCCGTTATTACGCCGCTGTCATCAGTTAACAAAACCTTAGTAATATCCAGTTTTTTCTTCAGACGTATAGTCTCTGCTTTCGCTATTTTACCCTTGATTACGGCATATTCACCGGAAGCCAGATCGGCAATACTTTTAATATCACCTCGGTCCTCATGACGTTTAGGGAAATACTCTATTAAATCCCATATATCCTCTATCCCCAGCTTTTTCAGGAGAGCCACCCGCTTCGCACCTACGCCTTTGAGATAACGCAAAGAAATCTCCTGGGAGCCAGGCAGAGAATCCGCCGTAACAGAGACATAATCCTCCCGGGGTAAAGCGGCGGACAAGTCTTTAAGCAAAAGAGAACATTGAGACAGTATTTCCTTGCGCCGCCATAAAGGAGCGGTATCGTATTCCTTTAACAACTGTAAAATCTCATCCTTGTAATGAGAACTTACTGCCGTCAACTTGCCTGCCACATAAGAGTAAAAGCCGCCAAATACAGCGGTATCACTGTATCCCAGGCGGCTTTCTTTATTGATATTAGCAAGTATTTCCTTGAAAAATTCTTCCATTACTCACCTTATCATTCCAGGGATATGAGATAATAATAAAGGGGCTGACCGCCATAATATACCTCTACATCCCAGTCTTCATATTTCTCTCCTATTGTTTCCGCCAGTTCATTGGCGGCATCTTCCTCTACATCGGCACCGAAATAAAGGGTGAGAAGCGAGCTGTCCTCTCCTGCCATCTTATCCACTAAATTCATGATAACATCAGTTAAATCTTCACCCGCATCTACTATCTCACCATTGAGAAGAGCTAAAACGTCATCAGCTTTAATATCTATGCCTTCATATGATGTATCGCGTACAGCAAAGGTAACTTCACCGTTAACAACAGATGTCAGAGCATCAATCATCATGTCAGCATTTTCCTCAGCAGAAGCGTCTGCGTTATATTGCAGAAGTATACTTACCCCCTGAGTTACAAATTTTGTTGGCACCACAAAAAGAGGTCTTTCAGACATTTTTTGAGCCTGTTCCGCAGCTAATATAATATTGCTGTTATTAGGCAAAACTATTATAGCTTCAGCATTAACCTTGGCCACGGCGTTAAGTATATCCTCAGCGCTTGGGTTCATGGTCTGTCCACCGCTTATTACCTCATCGACACCTAAACTCTTTAAGATTTCTGCCATGCCGTCACCAGCGGCTACAGCAACTACACCACATTTCTTCTTCGGACCCTGAGGAATAACAGCACCCTGTGCTTCCGCAGCTCTCTTTTCCGCCGCCTCTCTCGCCATCTGCTCTTTCATATTTTCAACTTTAATATCAAAAAGCTCTCCTACTGTCAGGGCATAACTGATAATTTTACCGGGATCATTAGTGTGAAAATGTATTTTAATTATACCTTCATCACCTACGCAAACAAGAGAATCTCCATCCCGTTTTTCCAGTTCTTTACGTACTTCTTCATGGGTTTTATTGGCATTGTGAATCATGAGTTCAGTACAATAACGATAAGTAATTTCACTTTCCTGGATCTCCGCAGAAAAAGCCATGGTTTTATCATAGGCTACTTGGGCGCTTAAATCCGGTAAACTTTCCAGTCCTTTGCCTTCCAGAGCCAGCAATCCGCCTTCCAGGAAAAATAAAAATCCCTTACCGCCAGCGTCTACCACTCCAGCTTCCTTCAAAACAGGTAAGAGGTTAGGAGTATCAGCTAATGCTATCTCCCCGCCTTTTATCGCTGATTTAACGACCTCTATAATATCGGTCTCATCCTCAGCACAGCCCGCCGCCGCCTCAGCGGCACAGCGGCTCACTGTCAAAATCGTACCTTCCACCGGCTTCAAAACACTTTTATAAGCTATTTCCACACCCTTTTGCAAGGCGCCGGCTATAGCTTTAGCATCCAAAACCTCGGCACTGCTCAAAGACATGGTCAATCCGCGCAGTATTTGCGAAGTAATAACACCGGAATTACCACGAGCACCCATTAAAGCACCCTTGGAAACGGCAGCGCAAATTTCCTTTACGCCCATACCCTCTTCTAAATTTTTTACCGCGCTTTTTAAGGTAAGACCCATATTTGTCCCAGTATCACCATCGGGTACAGGAAAGACATTTAAGGCGTTTACTTCCTCTTTTTGTTTATTTAAAACAGCCTCACCCATGCGAAAAAAGTTCCGCAGCTGAGCGGAAGTAATGGTTTCCATCTTTGACATGAGATACTATTCCTCCTAATCCACAACGCGAATACCGGTAATTTTGATTTCCAAGTTATCAACGGTAATGCCTGTCGCCTGTTCTATGGCATACAAAACCGCCTCGGAAACATTTCTGGCTACTTCTGATATTTTTGTGCCATATAATACCTGAATCTGTATTAAAATATTCACGTTCTGATCTTTGATTTTCACATCGACGCCCTTATTGCCGCTTTCCCCCAAAATGAACTGGGTGAGATTTTTCGCCGGCATTCCTACTACGCCGAAACATTCGGAGACAGCCTTATAAGCCAGCTGAGCCATGGCTGTAGTGCTAATAACAATAACACCATTTTCTGTCACAAAAGTATTTGCCATGTTTACACCTCCTAAACAATTCGTTATATTATACCACATTTGAAAATAAAAGTAAATAAACTTCAGCTTTATAGACAACAATACCTAATTTTCGCTGCCGCCGCCTTTAGTAATATCCAGAATAAAAAAGGACATCAATAATTTTAAACGCACATGTTTATCGTTTAAGTCCTCACCTATTACTTCTTTGATTTTATTTAAGCGATAAAACATAGTAGTACGGTGAATAAATAAAGCCTCAGCTGAATGAAGTAAATTCATGTTGTTTTCCAAATAAACTCTTAAGGTCTCACAATAATCCACATTTTCGCTGCTGATTCTTTTTAGACGCCAAATAGCCTCATCACAGAATAACTCTGGACGCATATTCCCTATTCCATGATATATTAAGTGCGCCATAGCATAATTTCGGAAATGATAATACCAGATATCCGGATCATATTCATTGCCCATGGCTAAAGCGGCATCAGCCTGGAGATAATAAGAATCAGTCTCAAAAATATTGCTATACTTATCACTAATACCCGCCTTGTAAAAGCCATCACGTAAAAAACCGCCGAAATCAGTACCAACAGTGACCATTTCCTGAGAATCAGCATCCAGGTGTTTGACACATACTATACTGTCATTATAGGGAAAGGCCAAGGCATCACCTAAAATCTCCTCTAACTGACGGCAATTAAAAGAGACTGTTCTAGTATTTAAATCACGCTCTCCTAAGTTTATTTTAAGACAGCAATAACAATCCTTGGCTGACCAATGTTTAGAATGAAGACAAAATTCCGCATAGCCACTGTCTACTGGATATCCGTCAAGAATATCGGTAAACATCCGCACAAGACCCCTCCTGTACCCCCTACTCAAGGCATTGCGCTGATTAATAGCGGTAGAAACCGCCTTGCCTAATATCTCTAAAGGAATATAGGCACTAAGAGGATTAGTACCATATTTTTCGGGTATTATAATACGGCCGGGAAAGCTTTCTTCACCAGTTAGATTTACATACAGCACATCATAAGACATATGGGGTGCATGATAATTAGCGGCGGCTGTCTCGCTCATCGTATCAGCGTATAATTGCTCCATTTTGAAACAGTTTATAAGGCGGGGCGAGACAACATAACTTCCTATCTCCTCACTATAATCCATATCAAAACCAGCCATATCACTATCTTCACAGTTATAAGCTATAATCTCAAAAGTGCCGTCATGTACCATTATGGGATTAAGAAATATCCTTTTTGAGACAAGACACATCTTATTGATATCAGCATCGTCATTTAGTATTTTATTCAATTCTTCTTCCCAAAGATTATATTTCTCAAATACCTGCTGGAGAGAATCTAATAATTTTAAAAGAGAAATATCATCTTTTATATAAATCACCTCATGCTCACCAAGGGCGCTATCATCAGTCTCTCCCAATACTACAAAATGCAGTCCCTTAAGAGCGGAAAGTCCCTTCGGCAGGTGGTCTTTTTCTATTATATAAAGATACCTATCCACTAAGTCAATACACTCTCCATAAAGTTTGGCCTGCAAAAGACAGGGTTCTAATGACTTATCGGAAAATCTTTTTCTAATTATTTCAGCATCAAGATTGTCTGCTATCATATGCATATTTAAACGCATCAACATCACCCCATCCTGTATTTATACCCATGATATAACATAATAAAAAAATAATCAACTATTTGCGGAATGACAAACAAAAATTTTTATCATACAATAAGGTCAACAAAAGGGTTAAAAAACTTTTTAAAACCCTATCAGCGAACAAAAATTTAAAAAGCGGGAGGTTAATGTATTATGATTACACCGGAAGAAAGATACGCGGTTAAGAGCAAACGGATAAAAGATGTTGTTGCATTGAAGGAACCAGACAGAGTTCCCTTCGCACCCAAAATCGGCAACTACTACGCCAGAGGGTATAACATCTCTATGTATGACGCCATGAAAGATCTGCGCAACATAGCTCCCGGCGTTTATGGTTTTTTGGAAGACTTTGATCCCGATTTGGCCTGGGCACCAGTTCTCTATCCCGCTGATCCCCCAGAACTTTTGGGTAGCACCTACTTAAAAGTTCCCGGTC
>CAWVFN010000073.1:0-30408 GCA_963928475.1 Bacillota bacterium | reverse complement strand
CAAGGCACTATCAATAAGGCCATTAGGGTCATCACAGAGATGCGTATTCGCGGCGTTAAAACTAACAGTTCATTCCTGACCAATATACTGAAGAGTGAAGAATTCAGCAGCGGTAAGACTGATACCGGCTTTATTGACTCCAAACCAGAACTGCTGGAATTTGAACCGCCACGTGATAGAGCCACTAAAGTATTAAAATACTTGGGTTATAAAGCTGTCAACGAACCTTGCACTAAGCCCAAAATCTATGATCCACCCAGAGTGCCTGATTATCCCAAAAACATTCCGGAAAAAGGCGTAAAATATATCTTGGATAAAGAAGGTCCTGAAGGCCTTAAAAAATGGATTTTAGATCAGAAAAAACTTCTTATTTCTGATACAACCTGGCGTGACGCTCACCAATCGCTATTGGCAACTAGAATGAGAACTATAGATATGACAAGAGTGGCTAAGGCAACTTCCCATATTCTGCAGGACGCCTTTTCTTTAGAAATGTGGGGCGGCGCCACCTTTGATGTGGCTTATAGATTCCTCCACGAGTCACCCTGGATCAGACTGCGTGAGCTGAGAAAACGTATACCTAATATTCCCTTTCAAATGCTTTTGCGCGGCGCTAATGCTGTTGGCTATACAAGCTATCCTGACAATGTAGTAAGAGGATTTATTAGGGAAAGCGCAGAAGCTGGTATAGATGTATTTCGTGTATTTGACTCCCTCAACTGGCTGCCTGGTATGGAGATGGCCATAGACGAAGCCTTGAAAACTGATAAAATCGTAGAAGGTACCATTTGCTATACTGGTGATATTACCGATCCTAAGAGAGATAAATATCCACTTGAGTATTATGTCAATCTTGCCAAAGAACTGGAAAAACGTGGTGTACAGATATTGGCTATTAAGGATATGGCTGGACTTCTGAAACCATATGCCGCTAAAAAGTTAGTTGAAGCCTTAAAGGATGAGCTCTCTATTCCTATTCATCTTCACACCCATGATACCAGCGGCAACCAGATCGCCGCTCTGTTACTCGCCGCTGAAGCCGGTGTGGATATAGTGGATACTGCTATCAGCAGTCTCTCGTCCTTAACCAGTCAGCCTTCAATGAATGCTTTAGTCGCCGCCTTGGAAGGCAACGAACGTGAAACTGGCTTCGATATTATGGAATTACAGAAATTAACGGACTACTATGCCGATATAAGACCATATTACAGAAAATTCGAAGCCGATGTTTCCAGTCCCTCTGCCGATATCTATAGATATGAAATTCCCGGCGGTCAGTATTCTAACTTTAAACCACAAGTAGAAAGTTTAGGTTTAGGACATCGTTTTACCGAAGTCAAAGAAAAATACAGAGAAGTTAATGATATGGTAGGCGATATAGTTAAAGTTACGCCATCTTCAAAAATGGTAGGCGATTTAGCTATATTCATGGTACAGAATGACTTAACCAAAGACAATATTGTAGAAAAGGGCAAGGATCTCAATTTCCCAGATTCCACTATCAGCTATTTCAAAGGCATGATGGGACAGCCTGCTGGCGGTTTTCCTAAAGATCTGCAAAAAATAGTTTTGAAAGGCGAAGAACCTATCACTTGCAGACCTGGTGAATTACTGGAAGATGTTGATTTCAAAGAAATTGCGGAAAAGCTCTCGGTCATTCATTTCCCCAATAGAGTAGTTAACTATCACGCCGTATTAAGCTATGCTCTTTATCCCAAAGTCACCGAGGAATTCCTGCGTCATTTCGTAGAATATGACGATATCAGCCATATGGATAGTCATGTATTCTTTGAAGGGCTGCTGCCTAATGAAACTACGGAAATGAATATTGAGGAAGGGAAAACACTCATTATTAAATATATTGGTCTTGGTGAACCCAACGATGATGGTACCAGAAATGTCATATTTGAACTAAATGGCGCTCGGAGAGAAGTATCAGTAGAAGACAAAAATGCCACTGTTTCTGCTAAAGAAATAGTAATGGCTGATCCGGATAATAAGTCAGAAATAGCCTCTGCCTTACCTGGTGCTGTTTCTAAAATTTTAGTAAAACCAGGGGACGAAGTTAAAGAAAATCAATCCCTTGCCATTATTGAAGCTATGAAAATGGAAACCAGTATTACATCATCCATCGAAGGTACGGTAGATAAGATTCTGGTAAATACTGGCGATACAGTTAAAGCCGGAGAACTGATCATGACTTTAAAATAAGGAGATTTTATTGAGATGGTACGAGTTAGACCTTTTAAAGCCATTCGCCCTAAAGCTGAATTGGCGGACAAAGTATCTTCCCTGCCTTACGATGTGATGAACAGAGAAGAAGCAAAAAAAATGGCTGAGGGAAATGATATCTCTTTTTTACATATTTCCCGGGCGGAAATAGATTTACCCGACGAAGTAGGGGAGTACGATAAACAAGTATATCAAAAAGCCCGAGAAAACCTTCTAAAGTTTATTGATAACGGCACATTATTCATGGAAAATAAACCTGTATATTATATTTATCGTGAAATAATGGGCAAAATTGTACAAACTGGTTTAGTGGCTGCCGTAGCTGTTGATGATTATGAAAACGGCTCTGTTATGAAACATGAATTAACCAGGAAGGAAAAAGAGCAGGATAGAATAGACCATTTTGACGTCTGCGACTGCCATACAGAGCCGGTGTTTCTTACCTATAAACATACTGGTATAATAGAAGAGATAATCAACAATTGGGTTGAATCGCATAAACCTGAGTATGATTTTATCAGTAATGATGGGGTAGGGCATATTCTTTGGGTAATCGATGACAATGAGGTTATCCAAAAATTAGAAAATGAGTTCTTAAATCTGGATAAAATGTACATAGCTGATGGTCACCATAGGTCAGCCTCGGCGGCAGCTATAGGCAAACTTCGCAGAGAAACTAAGGGCAGGGATGAAAAAGCGGCCTATGAGAACTTCATGGCTGTTATTTTCCCGGATGATCAGTTATCTATCATGGCTTATAATAGAGTTGTCAAAAAGCCTCAGGATAAAAGCGATAAAGATCTCCTAACGTTTTTGGAAAAAATCTTTATTATTAAGGAAGAGAATGAAATTTTCTATCCTCGTCAAAAACATGAGATTGGTCTTTATCTCAGTGGTAAATGGTATAGCCTGCTTGCCTCTGAAGAACTATATAAAAGCGATGATCCAGCTGAAAATCTTGACGCTGCCATTCTCCAAAGAGAGGTAATGGAACCATTTTTCGGTATAAAAGACGTACGAACCGATAAACGTATAGATTTTATAGGCGGTATCAGAGGTAATGAGGAAATTGAGCGGCGTTGCGACAGTGAAGATTCTGTGGGTTTCGCTCTATATCCTGTAGCTATAAGTGATTTGATGGATATCGCTGACAGCGGCAAAATTATGCCGCCTAAAAGTACTTGGTTTGAACCCAAGTTACGAAGCGGCCTTTTTCTGCACTATCTCCAAGATAATTTAGACTAAAAACAAATTGTCAGACAATTCTGAAAATTACTTGATTAGAGATAACTTATATGCTATAATTTTAAAATATTCGAAGTCGGGGGATTAACAAGAGTGGCAAAAAGAAGTGATTTTTTTATAAGAAGACTACATTCTTTTATTGGACTCATTCCCATAGGTATCTTTCTATGTGTGCATCTACTGTTAAACAGTACTGCTTTAGGAGGACCTTTAGTCTACTTAAAGACTATAGATGGAATGAGGGGTATACCTTTTATTATATTAGCGGAACTCGCTATAATAGCTTTACCTATTATATTCCATGCTTTTTACGGCATATATATCGTATACGTGTCCAAAAATAATGTACTTAGGTACAAATATGCAAGAAACTGGATGTTCTATTTACAGCGTATAACCGCTATAATAGTCACGTTTTTTGTGCTTTTCCATGTTTTTACCCTACGTATCTTTACAAGTGATTCCGTAGATGTAATTGTTACCTTTGTCGCAATGCTGCAGAATCCCCTGTGCTTTATCTTTTACTGCATAGGCGTTATAGCTTCTATATATCATTTCAGCAACGGACTATTCACCTTTTTTATTACTTGGGGCATATTGCAGGGTGACAGAATACAAAAGATATTTACCATAATTACTGTATTAATATTCGCGGCACTTTCTGTATTGGCTTTAGCCACGCTTTGGATGATAGCCGGCTATCCCCATATTGGCGCATTTTAACTTTTGGGAGGATAAAAATAATGGCAGAAAAAAAAGTCATTGTGGTCGGTGGTGGTTTAGCCGGTCTAATGAGTACCATAAAACTTGTGGAACGAGGTATAAAAGTAGATATAATATCTCTGGTTCCTGTAAAACGTTCTCACTCAGTTTGCGCCCAAGGTGGTATTAATGCGGCTTTGGATACGAAAGGTGAGGGGGACAGTATTGAAGAGCATTTTTATGACACCATATATGGCGGCGATTTTTTAGCTAATCAAACACCTGTCAAAAACATGGTTTCTGCTGCTCCTGGTATTATCTATGCTTTTGACCGTATGGGAGCAACTTTTAGCCGTACCGCCGAAGGATTATTGGATTTGCGGCGTTTTGGCGGCACCAAAAAACGGCGCACCGTTTTTTCCGGTGCCACCACTGGTCAACAGCTGCTTTATGCCTGTGATGAACAGGTAAGACGTTATGAAGACGCTGGCAGTGTTAAAAAATATGAATTTTGGGAGTTTCTTTCCGCCGTTATTGATGATAATGGTGTTTGCCGTGGTTGTATAGCGCAGGATTTGACCACTATGAAAATCAAAGTCTTTAAAGGTGACGCTGTTATAATCGCCACAGGCGGTGCTGGTATGATCTTTGGTAAAAGCACAAACTCTGTTATAAATACAGGTAGTGCCGCCTCTATTGTATATCAGCAGGGAGCAGCCTACGCCAATGGAGAATTTGTGCAGATACATCCTACCGCGATGTTAGGTGATGACAAGACCAGATTAATGTCGGAATCAGCCAGAGGTGATGGCGGCCGCATCTGGACCTATAAAGACGGTAAACCATGGTACTTTTTGGAAGAGATGTATCCAGCATACGGAAACTTGGTGCCTCGGGATATAGCGTCTCGAGCTATATATAAAGTATGTGTTGAGATGGGATTAGGTATAGATGGTAAAAATCAAGTTTATCTTGATTTATCACATTTACCCGACGATTACTTGGAAGAACGCTTAGGCGGCATCTTAGAAATCTACGAGAAATTCCATGGTGATGACCCTAAAAAAGTGCCTATGAAAATTTTCCCCGGTGTACATTATTTTATGGGTGGTATTCATGTTGACTGGAAACACCAAACAGCAATACCTGGATTATTCGCGGCGGGTGAATGCGATTATATGTATCATGGCGCTAATCGGTTAGGCGCTAATTCACTGCTTTCCGCTATCTACAGCGGTACCGTATGCGGGCCCGCAGCCGCTGAGTATGTTGAGGGTCTGGATAAGCTATGCGGTGATGTAGATGAAAATGTTTTCTATACCTATAAGCATAAAGAAGAAGAATATGATGCTTATATCAGATCTATGCACGGAAAAGAAAACCCCTATGTTCTCCATCGAGAAATGGGCGAGTTAATGACAAAAAATGTAACAGTAGTGCGTAATAATAAAGATTTAGCTGCTACAGATGAAGAACTTCAGGTATTTATGGAACGTTGGAAAAATATCAACATGATAGATAATGGTTATTATTCTAATCAGGCAGTCATGTTTACTAAGCAATTAAAAAATATGATGGAACTTGCCAGAGTAATTACTATTGGCGCTCTGAACCGCAACGAAAGCAGGGGATCTCATTATAAACCAGAATTTCCTGAACGTAATGATAAAGATTTCCTAAAAACCACTAAAGCTTACTGGACAAATGATGGACCTCGCTTTGAATGGGAAGATGTGGATACATCGCTCTTAGAACCAGTTGCCAGAAAATATGACACCAAATAATGGGGTGATAAAATGATAGACTTTTTTACTTTACATATTAAAAGACAGGATAATCCAGAAGCCAGACCCTACTGGGAGGATTTCAAAATCAAATACCGCCCTAATATGAATGTTGTATCATCTCTAATGGAGATACAAAGAAACCCCATAAACAGCGAAGGTAAAAAAGTAAATCCTGTAGTTTGGGAATGTAACTGTTTTGAAGAAGTATGCGGTGCATGCGCTATGGTAATCAATGGAGTACCGCGCCAGGGTTGTTCTGCTTTAATAGATAAAATCTTAGAAGAAAATGGCACAAACAATCCAATTACTTTGGAACCACTAACCAAATTTCCCATAATAAGGGATTTAATGGTAAACAGACAAATATTATTCGATAATCTGCGAAAAGTAAGAGCATGGATTCCTATAGATGGCAGTTTTGATATCGGCCGCGGTCCGCGTTATGATGAACATACACGACGCTGGGCTTATGAAATTTCAAGATGTATGACATGTGGCTGCTGTGCTGAAGCATGTCCCAATTTTAATAATAAATCTGACTTTATAGGTCCCAACGCAATCGCCCAAGTACGCTTATTTAATGCGCATCCTTTAGGCAGAATGCAAAAAGATGAAAGGCTGGCAGCTCTTATAGGTCACGGAGGCATCCAAGACTGCGGTAATGCCCAAAACTGTGTAAGGGTATGTCCTAAAAATATTCCCTTAACAAAGGCTATCGCAAGTTTAAATATGGATGTAAATATCTTTGCCGTTAAACGCTTTTTCCAAACCTAAAATTACAGAATCATACTTATAAGGAACGTTGCCGACGTTCCTTAATTTATTATAGAAAAGAGTTTAAAAGGTAAGGCCCTGAGAAGCTTTTTACGGCGATAAAATATATCATTGGATAGTTATAACCAAATGATTAAAAATAAAAGGCGATATATTTTAATCAATTAATTTATATGTAACAAAATATAATTTAAAATTTATTAAACTTCTTATAATATATATTATGTAAAGTAAAATGTATAAAAAAATTAAATTCTAATATGGTAATCTGCTATATAATATAGTATAATTAGAATATAAGTTCTATTTATTAAATGATTTTTTAATATTAATTGAGGTGTGTTTTTTATGCCCAGAAAAAAGACTCCGGCAAATAGCGCCTATCCAGGTTTAAATACTAAGCAAGCTTTAGTTTTTGAGTATATTTGCGATTTTTACGCAGATAATAATTTTCCTCCTACTGTAAGAGAAATTTGTGAAGGACTGCATATTCCCTCCACTTCCACAGTATATTATTGCTTAAAAGCTTTAGAACAGACAGGCTACATAAATACAAACGGCGGAAAAATGAGGGCAATAGAACTACTTAAAAACGCCCGCAATAACAATGACCCTGGAGAGAAAAGAGAGATGGTTTCAGCCCCCGTAATTGGCGAAATAGCTGCCGGTACTCCAATTTTGGCAACTGAAAATATTATAGACTATTTCCCCGTTGACATTGATACTTTTCATCCTATAAATGAGGTTTTTATTCTCAGGGTAAAGGGAGAAAGTATGATCGAAGCAGGAATTTTAGACGGTGATTATGTTATTGTCGAAAAAAGAGATACTGCGGAAAACGGAGATATAGTTGCTGCTATTATAGATAATGAAGCCACTGTAAAAAGATATTTTAAGGAAGATGACCATATTAGATTACAGCCAGAAAATCCCAGCTTTACTCCTATAATAGTAAAAGACCTGCGGATAGCAGGTAAAATTATAGGTTTATATAGGAATTTCAATTAAAATAGATTGAAAGCCGTTCCCTTAAGGGAACGGCTTTTTTTAGTTAATACCCCACTCTTCCTGAATTATGCTGTCAATTACTAATTTTATATATGTAAAAGAGGTTCCGCCTTGTAAATAACAAGCATATGGTTCCCGCATGGGTCCATCGGCGCTCAACTCAATAGATGACCCTTCGACAAAACCACCTGATGCCATTATTACCGCATCACTGTAGCCGGGCATATCCCAAGCTTCCAGATAAACGTGGGAATCTACCGGCGAATATTTTTGAATGCCACGGCAAAATGATTTCATTTTTTCCGGTTCGTCAAACACTATAGCTTCTACAATATCACCTCGCGGTTCATTCACGTCAGGCATCACAGTATATCCCAAATCTTTTAATATTGACGCGGTATAAACTGCTCCCTTAAGAGCTTCTGCCACTACATGAGGAGCAATAAATATTCCCTGGTAAAGATAGGAATTACTAATAAGGCTTGGTCCTACATCCTTGCCTATACCGGGAGCAGTCAATCTATAAGAAGCTCTTTCAATTAAATCATAACGGCCTGCTAAATAACCGCCGGAAGGGGCTATACCGCCGCCAGGGTTTTTAATTAAGGAACCGGCTATTAAATCAGCACCGACTTCTGTAGGTTCTTTTGTCTCGGTAAATTCACCATAACAATTATCCACAAAAACAATTATATCAGGATATTTTGTCTTTACCGTGCTAATAATATCTTTTATCTCTTCTATGGTCAGGGCGTTGCGCAAAGTATAACCTTTTGATCGCTGTAAATATAAAACTTTTGTTTTGGCATTTAAGGAAGATAAAATAGCATCCTTTTTTTCAAAGGGGTGTATTTTAATCTTTACACCCATTTCTCTAAGGGTACCGGGACTATTATTATCATCACCTAAAACTTTAAATAAAGTGTCATAGGGTTTACCTAAAAATACTATTTCATCACCAGGTAGAACCATGGCGAAAAGCGCCAAGGCAATAGCGTGTGTACCGGAAACAATTTGTTGTCTAATTAGGCTATCTTCGCTTTTAAAAATCAGACTCCATAATTTTTCCAAGGTATCCCTGCCAGTATCCCCCATGCCATAACCTGTGGTAGTGTGAAAATGCTGGTAATTTATGCGGCATTGACGAAAAGCTGACAATACCTTTTTTTGATTCTCATATTCTACTTTTCGGTACTGTTCGTACCAAAGATTCATATTATTTAAGGCCTTACTTTCAAGTGTTTTAAAATCCATTGCTAATCTCCATAAAAAAAGGCTCTGATGCCGTAACATCACAGCCCTTTTTACTTATATTTTTATTCTTCTGGTTTTTCTACATTAAAATTTATGGCTCTAGCCGGCATTATAGTAGATATTGCGTGTTTATATATTAGATTTTGCTTACCTTCTGAATCAAGGACAACAGTAAAATTGTCAAAACCTTTTACATAGCCTTTAGTTTGAAAACCGTTGACCAAATATATTACAACGGAAATACCTTCTTTACGAACCTGATTCAAAAAATAATCCTGCAGATTTACGCTCTTAGACATATACTTTACCTCCAAATCAAAATTAAATAAACCTAAACTAATAGATATTTAATAATTCGCTAATTTATAAATTTATCCTGCTGCAAACGATTAAAAATATCAGCGCTTATTTCTTTTGCGCCAGTATAAGCGTCAACGTCAAACCAAAGAATATTAGGATCTCGTTTAAACCAGGTAATCTGCCTTTTAGCAAAATGACGTGTATTTTTCTTTAAGTTGTTTATGGCTGTAGCTTCATCAATTTCTCCGCGCAGCAAAGGAATAATCTCTTTATACCCTAAAGCTGACATAGCATTGCTGCCAGGCAGATAGCCATGTTCTAAAGCAGCAGCTACTTCCTCCTTGAGGCCTTGGACAAACATACTATCTACTCTCTTTTCAATGCCGCGATAAAGCAAGTCACGCTGGCGTTTTAAGCCAAATATAGCCAAATCATATCGTGGTAGCCAACGGTTATTATCATTTGTATCTGATAGATCCTCAGTCAATTCCAATGCCCTGATTATTCTTTGGTAATCATGGGGATGAATCTTAGCGGCCCGCCGTGGAAATTTAGCGGATAGAAGTCCATATAAATAGCCATTGCCCATATTTTTTTCCAGTTGTCGATAGTACTCTCTTTTATCATTATCGGGGCTAACAGATCCTAAATCGTTGCCTTGATAAATTAGAGCGTTAATATATAGACCACTGCCGCCGCACAGGATAGGAATTTTATTTTTTGACCTAATTGAGTCTATGGCTTTTAGAGCGTCATCACAAAATAAAGAGGCGTTATATTCTGTTTCCGGACCTACAATATCTATTAAATAATGCTGTATACCACAGGATTCAGCGGCCTTAATTTTAGCTGTGCCTATATCCAATCCCTTATAAACTTGAGCGGAATCAGCGGAAATTATCTCGCCGTTTATTTTCAAGGCAAGCTCAATAGCTACAGCACTTTTACCTGTAGCAGTCGGTCCTACTATCGCTATCAAAGATTTATTATTCATGATCTTAAAAACTTTCTGCGTATTTCCTCAACTGAATATTTAATGGCTATAGGACGTCCATGAGGACAGGTATAGGCATCTTCAGCCAAATCCAATTCGGAGAATAAATAATTGATATCACTTCTATCTAAATATTTGTTAGCTTTTATAGCGCTTTTACAGGCACGCATCATTATTTTTGATTCCAGAATTGTTTCTATTTTGAGGTTATCACCTTGTTTGAGACAGCCGTCAGCCAATTCTAAGAGAAAAGATTCTGTATCAATATTCTGAGCCCAGGCTGGAATTTCCCTTATAATAAAGCTATTATCACTAAATTCTTCAAGTACAAAACCCAAATCGCGAAGTAATATAATATTTTCCAGCACCCAACTATATTGCTTAAAATTTGTTTTCAGCTCTGCGGGTATCAAGAGAGGTTGTCTGGGAACCTCAGAGTTTGATAGATATTTTTTAATCTTATTAAATAAAAGTCTCTCATGGGCAGCATGTTGGTCTATAATATACAAAGAATCTTCGCTGGCCGCTATGATAAAAGAAGCTGCCAATTGTCCTAAAATAGAAAGGGAAGAATAAAAACCAGCGTCTAAATCCAGTTTCTGCTTGTTAGTAAATTCGTCAAAATTATTGGACAGATTAAGAGCTCTATCATCTTCCAATAATGCCTTTCGTATCCGTTCGTCTGCTTGTTGGTCAGGCATTTGATTCTTAAAGGCTCGTCTTATCGAATTTCCCATTGCTTTCGCTTCCCGCCGTGACTGTTGATCCGCTATTTCATCAGCGTCGAGATACATTAGCTCTCGTAAAGCCGGCGATACAAACTTTTCTATTTCACCAAAGTTTATCTGGGACTTTTCCTTTAATTCACTGAATTTATCAGGTTTAATTCTATGATTTGGCTTTGGCGCGGAAGTATCACTTTCAGTGCCCTCCCCTGCCTCTTTACTGTCTACACTATTATCTGTATTGTCATAATTTTCCGTCAGAGGAAAATCAGAGGGCGGAGATTCAACTTTATGATAAATCTTTATATCATCGCCATATGACCGATCTTCTCTCAATAAAGCCGTCGTTATAGCTTCTAATAGCCTTTCCTCTATTCTGGCTTCTTTATTGAACTTAATATCAAGCTTATTAGGATGTACATTTATATCATACAGAGAAGGATCGATTTTAATATCTATAAAAGCAACAGGGAACCGCCGTTCTGGCATCATTGTGTGATAAGCCATTTCTAAGCTGCGGTTAAGAGTATCACTCTGTATATAACGGCTGTTAATATAAAAATGATAATAGTTACGGCTTGGCTTATTATAACCAGGATGGGAAATAAAGCCCGTAAATACTTCATCCTCCAGGGGTATGAGTTTCTTGACCATATCCCGGCCATATACACTCATAATGGCGGCTCGTGTATCGCCCCTGCCTGGACTTTGAAATATTTTCTTATTATTATTCCGCAATTCTATCGATATATCAGGACGTGAAATTATAATTTTACCCACTAAATCACTAATATCCCGCAATTCTCTGGTTGGAGTAGCAGCGAACTTTTTTCGCGCTGGAGTATTATAGAATAAATCACAAACACTTATTTCCGTGCCATTATTACAGGGAGCCGGTTCTAATCGCAAAAATTCGCCGCCCTCTAAAACCCCTTTATAACCAAACTCCTGCTCATCTGTTTTTGTAGCTATAAATACCTTAGCAACGGCGGCAATCGATGGTAAAGCTTCGCCTCGAAAACCCATCGTATAAAGGGAATCGAGATCACCAATGTCTCTCAGTTTACTGGTGGCATGACGCATAAAAGCTGTTTCAATATCATCCTTAGCAATACCAATACCGTTATCAATTACCCGTATTTCCTCAAAACCACTGTTTTTCAAAAAAACACGTATGGAATCAGCTCCGGCGTCAATGGAATTTTCCATTAGTTCCTTTATAATCAAAGCCGGCCGCTCGGCAACTTCACCGGCGGCTATCTGATTGGCTATTTCCTGTTCTAAGACCTTAATTTTATTCTCCATATTTATTACCTAAATAATCTTGCCATTCAGCCAGCAAACTTAGGGCCTGTAATGGCTTAAGATTATCCAAATCTAAATTGGCAAGTTGTTCTAAAATATCTTTTTCAGTTTCACTGATCTCTCTAAAAAGGGATGCTTCCTCTTTGGGAGCAATATTTTTATTTATATGTATTTTGTTCTTTTCCAGTGTTTTTAAAATCTTTTTTGCCTGGTTTATAATGGATATAGGCATACCAGCTAATTTAGCTACTTGTATGCCATAGCTCTTATCAGCCTTTCCCCTAATGATCTTGCGTAAAAAAATCAAATCACCATTACGCTCTTCCACGGTAATAGCGTAATTTTTTAGATTGTGTTTTTCTTCCTCTAACTGAGTTAATTCATGATAATGGGTGGCGAACATAGTTTTAGGCCCCTGGGGAGCATCTGCGAGATATTCTATACAGGCCCAAGCTAAAGACAAACCATCAAAGGTACTGGTGCCACGTCCTATTTCATCTAAAATTATAAAACTATGCTCCGTAGCGTGTTTTAAAATATCAGCTGTCTCCCGCATTTCCACCATAAAGGTACTGTTGCCTCCTACCAAATCATCGGAAGCGCCTATACGGGTAAAGATTCTGTCCACTATACCAATATGAGCACTGTCAGCCGGTACAAATGAACCAATCTGCGCTAATAGTATTATTAAGGCTGTTTGCCGCATATAAGTTGACTTACCGGCCATATTAGGACCGGTAATTACCATTATTCTGTTTTCACCGTCATCCAATAAGGTATCATTAGCAATAAATACTTCCTCATTTACCTGCTCCACCATGGGATGACGGCCACCTTTAATCTCTATTATACCGCTCTTATCCAAAACAGGACAGACAAATCTATTCTCCTGTGCCACATAGGCAAAAGACTGTAAAACATCAATCACAGCCAGTATAGAAGCGGTAAGCTGTATTCTGCTTGTATTAGCGGTAATATGATCCCGCACCTGACAAAATACCTCATATTCCAAAAGATACAGCTTATCCGTGGCTCCCATTACCTTATCTTCATACTCTTTTAACTCTGGTGTGAAAAAGCGCTCACCATTAGTTAAAGTTTGTTTTCTTATATATGTATTGGGAACCTGGTTTTTATAGGAATTAGATACTTCTATATAATAACCAAATACCCTATTATACCCTACTTTAAGATTCTTAATGCCGGTTTTTTTCTTTTCCGCCGCTTCAATATCTAAAATCATTTGTTTGCCGTTTTTGGCAATATTGCGTAAAGAATCAATTTCAGCATTATATCCATCTTTGACAAGATTACCTTCTTTGGCGGAAATAGGCGCCTCATCTTTTAGAGCTATATCAATATTTTGATATATATCACCTAAATCATCAAACTCCGACGCCATTTTCTGAAACAGTTGGCTTTTCAGAGCGAAGAGTATATCTTTAAATTTTGTTAAATCAGCTAAAGAATTTTTCAGCGCCGCTATATCTCTGGGAGTACCGCTTCCATAAGCTATACGTCCTGAAAGACGTTCCAAATCTCTTATCCCGCCTAAAAAATTACGAAGATCGTCGATTACCAAGGGATTATCATAAAGCTCTTTTACCGCCTCCTGCCGGAGATTAATAGCCTGCAAATCCAAGAGAGGATTATTCAGCCAATCGCCAATCATTCTCCGCCCCATAACACAGGCAGTTTTATCCATTACCCACAGGAGTGACCCCTTCTTTTTTCCCGTGAATATTGTATCATTGATCTCTAAATTTTTTCTCGTACTCTGATCCAATACCATATAAGCATTGGCATTATAATGTTCTATTTTATCTATATAGCTTAAAAATCTTTTTTGTGTACGGTTGAGAAAAGCGATAGTGGCACCAGCCGCTAATAAAGATAATTCAGGTAAAAATAAAGAATCCACCTCATCTACGGCAAATTGTTCACACAATACCGCAGCAGCATTTTTTTTATAAAAATCTTCTGCTGGCACTTCGGTGACAAGTCCGTCAAAAACTCGTTTTAGTTTTTCCCGCAAAACCGCATCATTATAAAGTTTTTCACTTAATAATAATTCTTTAGGCTTTACCCTATAAATCTCATCAAAAACTTTATCCTTATCCTCACCTTTTTCATAAATAAATTCTGTTACTTTGAACTCGCCAGTAGAGATATCCGTATAGCAAAAGCCCCAGTCATCTTTGGAACAGCACAAAGAGGCAAGATAACTATGGGAGTTATCCGGCAGCATAGTGCTTTCTAAAACAGTACCGGGGCTTACTATGCGTATAACATCACGTTTAACCAAACCCTTAGCACTTTTTGGATCTTCCATTTGTTCACAAATAGCGACCCTGAAACCCTTTTCTATTAATTTTGCCAGATAACCCTCTACAGCGTGATGGGGTACTCCACACATGGGAATTTTACCTTCCTCACCAGCGCTTCTTGCTGTTAAGGTAATATCTAAAGCTTCTGATACTGTTACTGCGTCATCACCAAAGACTTCATAAAAGTCTCCCATGCGAAAAAATATCACAGCTTCGGGATGTGCTTCTTTGGCGGCTCTGTATTGCCGCATCATAGGTGTGGCCTTGGACATAAATTCTCCTTTAATCTTTTACTTTAGTGACAGCCAGCGCAGGAAGCACAGTCGGAGTCACTGCATTCCGACGGATCCTCGCCAGTAATAGCCTTACTGATCATAGTATTTATTTTCTGCAATAAAAAACCTAAGGTTTCTTGACTTTTATAGTATTCGGCAATAATAATATTTTCTGACATTTTATCCTGGATATCATTAAATTGCTGTAACAGGTCAGCGTCTGGTTCCTTGCCGCTCTCCTGTAACTGATACATTTGATGCTGCATTTCAAAATAGGAATTAATTAAAGATGAAGCCACAGGATCAGCCTTGATTTCATTTTCCTTCTCTTTAACATCTTTAAGCTCTGTACAATTTTCCAATGCGTCGGCTAACTCAACAGCTTTTTCTAATACTTGCGACATAATAATCCTCCTTAATTTATAATAAACGGCCTCTTAAAGACCATGTATTAGCATCAGTTATCTCTACATTAATAAATTTACCTGTGAGATCATCCTGCGACTTAAAATGAACCAGTTTATTGCCTTCAGTTCTTCCCGACTGTACTTCCGGGCGCGTACGACTGGCTCCCTCCCCTAAAAGACTATATTTTTTACCAATCATAGCCTTATTTTTCTTTAAGCTGATTTCATTTTGAACATCCATTAAGGCATTGAGACGCTGTTTTTTAACAGATAGGGGGATCTGACCAGACATCTCTGCCCCAGGCGTCCCTTGACGGGGAGAATATATAAAAGTATAAGCTAAATCAAATTCTATTTCTTGCAATAAGTTTAATGTATCCTGAAAATCATCTTCACTCTCGCCGGGGAAACCCACAATAATATCAGTAGTAAGGGTAGCTTGGGGAAATCTTTCCTTAATTTTTTTCATTAAATCAAGATAATATTCCCTATTATAATGGCGGTTCATTTTTTCTAAAATTCTACTGGAACCAGATTGAAAAGGCAAATGAAAATGACGGCATACCTTCGGCAAATTTTCTATTGTATTAATAATTCGATCGGTAAAATCTTTAGGATGAGAGGTCATGTAACGGATACGTTCTATTCCATCTATAGAACTTACTGCCTGTAAAACATCGGCAAAATCCGTTTTTTCCTTTAAACCTTTACCGTATGAGTTAACATTTTGTCCCAGCAGAGTAATTTCCTTAACGCCGTCTGCCGCCAGGGATTTAGCCTCCTGAACTATATCATCAAGGCTGCGGCTTTTTTCCCTGCCACGCACATAAGGCACTACACAATAGGAACAAAAATTATCACAGCCGTACATGATTGTTAGGAAACTGCGGTAAAAATCAGGACGTTTGTACAGCCTGTCCTCTGGTACATCTATACTTAAATCATTATCAACAATAGTTTTTTCGTTTTCTCTTATTTTTTCCAGGTAGTATGGTAATTTATTAAGACTCCTGGTACCCAATATCAGGTTTATATGACCGCGTTTTTTTACTAATCTCTCTACTTGCTGAGCATTAGACACCATACAGCCGACAACAACCACTTTTAGCGCCGGATTGATCCTTTTTATAAGTTTAAGACTATCTATAAAACCTAATATTTTTTTCTCTGCCGTATCCCTGATGGAACAGGTATTCACCACTACTATATCTGCCTCATCTACTTTTTCAGCAGACTTATAATTAAGTTTTTCCAACATTCCCTCAATAAATTCGGAATCATGCTGATTCATCTGACAGCCAAAAGTACGTATATAATACTTCATAATTACCTCTTTTTGTTAAGTCCGTATTAAAAAATTATAGCATTTTTCTTGTTTTATTTCTATATATTTTCCTAAAATAATAAAATATTGCCAGAAATACCAGGCCGTTATATAATAATATTATAATAATTTAAAAAGGGAGTAAGAAACATGGCTTGGTTATGCGTATTTATCGCCGGGGCCTTTGAGGTGGCATGGGCTGGTACTTTGAAACTCACGTTAGGATACACAAAATTATTACCATCAATAGTAAATATCATTTGTATGATATGCAGTGTATATTTAATTTCCACAGCGGCGAAAACATTGCCAATTGGTACGGCTTACGCTGTCTGGACCGGAATAGGGGCTATAGGTGCGGTAATTGTAGGCATTATTTTTTATAAAGATCCCCTTACCATGGTAAGAGTATTTTTTCTGCTCTTAATTATAGCGGGTATAGTGGGATTAAATATTACATCTAATTGAGCGGGGAAGAGAGCCATTTAGTTTCTTGAGCCACAGTGTAATTAATACCATGAGGAAAAATATCCTGAAGTTTATTTAAAAACTCATATTCTTCGCCGTAAGGTATTAAACAAAATATAGCGGCATTATTTTTATACTCTATATGATCTATTGTGATCTGCTCTCTAATCAGATAATTCTCTACTTTGCCTAAATTTTCATAATCCAGAAAGAGACATACGGTTTTTCCCTCAAAGAGCTGTTCCTTTTCAGCCACATCTAAGGCGGCCTGAGCGGCTTTACTGTAAGCCCTTACCAAACCTCCGATTCCCAACAATATACCGCCAAAATAACGGGTAACAACTACGATAATATCAGATAAACCGCTGCCTTTTATGACTTCTAAAACAGGACGTCCAGCAGTACCCGAAGGCTCGCCATCATCAGATGAGCGCTGGAGTTCACCATTAATACCAATTTGATAAGCATAGACATTGTGGGTAGCGTTCCAGTTTTTCTTTTTTATAGAGTCTATAAAAGCTTGCGCTTCATCCTGATTGCTAACATGACCGCAATAAGCTATAAATTTTGATTTTTTTTCTATTATTTCCGCTTCTGCGTTTTTTGCCACTATAATTTTTTTTAACATATTTACCTCATATTGTTTGATAATTATAGTTTAACATACTTCAGATAAAAAGCCAAATAATAAAAAACGCGGGTGGACCCCGCGTTTTTATTATTGAATCCTCAAACTTTATCCGATTGGGAAGCTATTTTATCAATATCCTCATAGATTCTGTCTATACCTTTATCCAAAGCCGCAAGCATTTCCCGGGAAACATTGTAAGCCAAGAAAAGACTTTCAACTTTTTCCAGCAATTTTTCGGTTTTGGCGGTAACTTCCAGAAACTTATTAAAATTGGAGCTGCATACAGCCTGACGGAATTTATCAACATCTTTTTTAATAAAAGCTACTAATTGTTGTTCGTTATCAAATTTGCCGTGCTGAATAGGATAGGGTTTTACTCTCTGAAGAAAATACTCGTTATTTCCATTAATATTATAAACATACTCTACGCTGAAATCATCATTTATTTTAAAAACTATATGATAAAGTACGCCATGAATACTAAAAACCTTATCCGCACCTGCCTGCCGCAGTAATACTTCTATTACAGAACCTTCTACTGTACGGGGATCCATATAATGCCACTCCTTTCAATTAAAAACGAATAAGTAAATATATGGTAGATATAACTATTGACAGCAACATCATAGGATACCCTACTTTTAAATAATTCATAAATGTAATGGGATAACCTTGCTTATTACTAATACCTGACAATACCACATTGGCAGAAGCGCCTATTAAAGTTCCATTACCGCCAAGGCAAGCACCAAGTGATACCGCCCACCAAAGAGGCGTTACATCTACACCGCCTGTTTCCATTGTTAAAATAATAGGGATTAATGTGGCAACAAAGGGAATATTATCTAAAATAGAGGAAACGATTGCTGACACCCACAATAATATAAGCATAGTTAAGACCATTTCACCAGCAGTAGCATCCATGAGGAAATTAGCCAGAGCTGTAATGATACCTACTTTTTCCATACCGCCAACTACAACAAAAAGACCAACAAAGAATAATATTGTAGTCCACTCTATACCAGATACCACATCCTCAACATTTTGTTTTCCTATGAGCAGCATGATTGCGGCGGCAGTAAGAGCTACAACACTTGATTCTACGCCTAAAGAGCCATGGAAAACAAAACCGAATACGACCAACACTATCATTACTATACTTTTACGGAAAAGTTTGATATCTTTTATAGCTTTTCTCTCATCAAGCTCCATAACCTCAGCCACAGATTGGGCATCAACCGAAAGTTTCCTGCCATATAAAAACCTAAAGCATATTATAGAAGCTATTAAAATAAGAATTATCGGCAAAGAAAGATTTGAAATAAAATCCCCAAAGCTAAGTCCAGCGGCACTGCCTATCATGATATTAGGCGGATCACCTATTAGGGTTGAAGTTCCCCCTATATTTGAGGCCATAATCTCTGTAATAAGATAGGGAACAGGATTAACCTTTAAGATATTACAAATAGTAATTGTCATAGGGCCTATCAATAATACCGTTGTAACGTTATCTAAGAAAGCTGACAATGATGCGGTGATCACTACAAAAGCTACCATAATACGCCAGGGATTTCCCTTAGATAATTTAGCTGATTTTATGGCTAAGAATTCAAATAGACCTGACTCCTTAACCACACCCACAAAAAGCATCATTCCAGCTAATACACCAATGGTATTGAAATCAATACACTCTATACAGTCATCAATGGTTAAAATACCTATTAATACCAAGGCGACAGCGCCAGCCATAGCCGCTACTGTGCGATGTACCTTTTCGGAAATTATCGCAATCATTACCAGAATGAATATTCCTACTGCGATAAATTGCCCTTCTATCATACAAAAACCTCCATTTTCCTTTACTTTCTGTCCTCTATAATTAAAACTGTATTCACCCAAAAAAGCAATGGAAAAATAATGATATTAGTTTAAAATTTAATCCATTTAATTTAATTAATCAATACTTATAATTATTAATTTAGGCTGTTACTATCTCATTTTCTTTCTGAAGCTTGAGCAATTCCACAGCCTCTTCTCTCATTTTATATTTGAGAATTTTACCAGCGGCGTTCATTGGGAAAGAATCAACAAAACGAATATAACGCGGAGTCTTATGTTTCGCTATATGTTCAACAATAAACTTACGCAGTTCATCCTCGGTAAGTTCCTCGCCATCCTTCAGTATTACACATGCCATTATTTCTTCACCGTATTGTTTATCAGGTACACCGATTACCTGCACATCTTTTACTTTGGGATGAGTATAAATAAAGTCCTCAATTTCTTTAGGATAAATGTTTTCTCCGCCGCGGATGATCATATCTTTTATACGTCCTGTAACTTTAAAATTACCGTTTTCGTCACGGCGTACCAAGTCACCAGTATGAAGCCAGCCATCCTCATCTATAGCGGCAGCTGTGGCAGCGGGCATTTTATAATATCCCTTCATTATATTGTAACCGCGCGCTACAAATTCCCCATCAACATTATCAGGTAAATCCTCGCCTGTTTCTGGATCTATAACCTTGCATTCTACACCTGGCAAAGCACGTCCTACTGTATTTACCCTCACTTCAAGAGGATCATCTACCCTACTCTGTGTACAGCCAGGAGAGGCTTCTGTCTGTCCGAATACTATACTTATTTGACTCATGTTCATTTTATTAACTACATCTTCCATGACCTTAACAGGACATGGACTGCCAGCCATAATACCTGTACGCATATAGGAAAAATCTGTTTTAGGAAAATCCTCATGTTCCAGCATGGTAATAAACATAGTTGGTACACCGTGAAAACAGGTAATTTTTTCCTTATTGATACATTCCAGTGATTTTTTGGGAGAAAAGGCTGGCAAGGGACTTATTGTAACACCATGTGTCATAGCTGCAGTCATAGCCAAAACCATGCCAAAGCAATGGAACATGGGGACATGAATCATCATTCTGTCAGCAGTAGAGAGATCCATACAGTCACCTATATTTTTACCATTATTCACAACATTGTAGTGTGTCAGCATTACTCCTTTAGGAAAACCCGTAGTTCCTGATGTATATTGCATATTACAAACATCATGTTTATTAACTGAAGCTGCTCTGCGCAAAACATCTTCCAAAGGAACGTTCTCACTTAACTCCATGGCTTTTTCCCATGTCAAACACCCAGGCTGTTCAAAGCCAACAGTAATGATGTTTCTCAAAAAGGGAAGTCTTTTCATATGGAGAGGTTTACCTGCCTCAGCTTCCTGCAATTCAGGGCATAATTCATTAATAATACCTGCATAATCAGAGTCTTTAAAACCATCTATCATCACAAGAGTATGGGTATCGGATTGGCGCAGCAAATATTCAGCCTCGTGTATTTTATAGGCAGTGTTGACAGTTACTAAAACAGCACCTATCTTTGTTGTTGCCCAAAATGTAATATACCACTGCGGTAAATTTGTGGCCCAAATAGCCACATGATCACCACGTTTGACGCCTAAAGCAATAAGAGAGCGGGCAAAAGTATCAACGTCATCTCTAAACTCGGAATAGGTTCTGGTATAATCTACTGTGGTGCAGCGAAAAGCATACTGGTCCGGGAACTCTTCTACCATTCTGTCTAATACCTGACTAAAGGTTAAATCAATCAAGGTATCCTTTTCCCAAACATATTTACCGGTTTTTGTCTGATTGTCAAAAAGAGGTGTCCGGGAAATATTTTTACCCATCTGATCAAACATATAGTTGGCGAAATGTGGGAACACTACGCCTGCGTCACTCAGATCAGGAGCCCAGCGCTTCAGCCACTCAAAGGAAACATAGCCTTCATAATTGATAGTACGCAGTCCAAGCAAGATATCTTCTATGGGCAGATCACCTTCGCCCATCATTTTATAGACAGTTTTGCCTTCTTCCATAACTGAGTCCTTGGCGTGTACATGTTTAATGTATGCTCCCAGGTTTTGTACTGTCTTTTCCGGATCCTCATTAAAATATCTATAAGGATGGTTTATATCCCAAAGAGCCGCTACAGCGTCACTGCCTACAGTATCCAGTAATTGTTTTAATCTTACCGTATCACCATATACACCATTAGTTTCAACCAAAAGTGTAACCCCAGCAGACTCTGCTTTAGGAGCCAAATATTTAAGCTGTTCAATCACTACGCTATCGTCTACTTCTCCCTGGGGCTCGGCTTTGAGATCACCTAATATACGAATATATGGGACAGAAAGTTTTCTGGCCAGCTCAATATAAGCCTCAATCTCTTTTATATTCTCTTCCCTTTTATTACCATCCTTTAAGGCACAACCTGTACCTACACATGGTATTTCCAAATTTAAAGCTTGTAATTTTTTAATGGTGGCATCAATATTTTTATCAATAAAAGGGGGAGCATCCACCGCAAATACATGATTACCTATTCCCCTAATTTCAATGCCGTCAAAACCAAAGTCCTTAGCCATTGAGTAAATTTCCTGCCAGGAAAAATCCGGACAGCCCAGTGTTGAAAAAGAAATTTTCATATAATCAATCCTCCGATTAATAGATTTTTCGCAAGGAAGGCAATAAAAAAACTTTCCTCCCTTGCCTATGCAAGAGACGAAAGTATACTTCCGTGGTACCACTCTTATTGACGCGTAAACGCCCACTCTGCAGATATCGGCTATAAAAGCGAATATCCTCTCATGATAACGGTGAGAAACCCGGTCGCACTTAATAACCTAAAGGCTTTCAGCTGACTGCTCAAGGGTGAGTTATTCATAACTTTAAGTACTGTTTTCCATCAACCAACAGCTTTCTGTAACTGTATTGTTATGTTTTTTCCCTGTCATTGCATTTTATTGCTCATTATTTTAACAGAAACTATAACTCTTGTCAATAAAAAATTTTTCCATAATAAGAGTAATTATTTTATTCAGCTATATTTAGGCATAATATATTTTTTTTCACATAAAATATTGAGGAACTTTAAGCTGGAGGATAAATAATGACAAAAAAAACTCTTTTTATTGGAGAAATAATCTTTGTTTTAATCGCAGGTACATTGCTGCATTTTACCTATGACTTTTTTGGCAATAATAAATTCATCGCTTTATTCAGTGCTGTAAACGAAAGCACCTGGGAACATCTTAAACTGGTATTTTTTCCTTTTCTCTTTCTGGCGGCTGGTCATCTTATTATTTCAGCGTCCTCATCGTCCAGGGATATTTTTGGTAAAGCAATAGGGTCAATAGCTGGTTGTATCGCAGTTATCGTGTTATTTTATACTTATACTGGCATTATAGGCAGACACTTTATGGTAATGGATATCATTATATTTGTTATTGGGGTTTTATTAGGTTTTTATATAAATTACCACATTGTCAATAATCATAATGATAGCGGTAAGTCGTATAAACTTTTTGGCTGTTTAATTTTTAGTATAACTGCTATACTTTTCTTTATATTTACCTTCATCCCTCCCCAAATCAATCTTTTCCTAGATCCAATAAGTAAAACTTTCGGCATCTCTTAATTAAAAAAATAAAATAAAAAGGCGGACGTATTGCGTCCGCCTTTCAGCGTCTGTCCTCTTCAGGACAGCTACAATATTGGCAGGGGTGGCTGGATTCGAACCAACGAATGACGGACCCAGAAACCGTTGCCTTGCCGCTTGGCGACACCCCTACATATATAAAATATACTGGTCGGGACGACAGGATTTGAACCTGCGGCCTCCTGATCCCAAATCAGGTGCGCTACCAAACTGCGCTACGTCCCGATTTTTGTGGCTGCAGAAAAACCTGAAGTCCAACAAAAAGTAGTATATCAATTTGGCAAGGAAATGTCAAGGGCTTAATTAAATTATAGCTCTTTTAATTTATGATACGCGATATTCAAAAGGGATTTATCCTGGCTGTAGGTTACCTTATCAAAGGCGTCTATAATGTTGTAATAGCCACCCTCTACTATCTTGCCATCTTCTTCATTGATTTTAAACTCGTCACCGTTAGCCTTCATCAAAAACCAAACTATACGATTGCAAACAGGAGCATTACGAGTAATGGAATAGAATTCATAATTAGTTTCCCCTACCGCGCTCAAAATTTCCGCATCTATACCGGCTTCTATTTTTACTCGGTCTAAAGCGACACCAGCTGAGGTTTTCCCCTGCTTAATTACGCCTTTTGGAAAAACCCACTCACCTTTTTCATTGCGGATAAGGAAAACCTTATCATCATTAAATACAATTCCACCTGCACACTCTCTAAAAAGCACTTAAAATTCCCCCTTAAATATTGAATATTCTTATTCACTGTATTTTCTTCGGACCGCCTTCAGTCCTACCGTCAAATAATCATTTATTATTTTTATATGAGTTCCTTTAACTCCCAAAGAACAGGCATCGATTACCCCGGCGCTTTCCAATTTTCTTAAAGCACTTACTATTACAGACCGAGTAATATTAGCTTCTTTCGCTATTTTGCTAGCGTTTACTATACCCTCGCCATGTTGGAAATCACTGAACAAATATAACAAAGCCTCTATTTCCGAATAGGATAAGGCTTTAGTAGCAATAGCTACTGCCTCCTTTTCCCTGGCTTTTTTTGTCATCTCAGCTGTTTTAGAGCGAATTATTTCCATACCAACAAGGGTGGCGCAATACTCCGCTAAAACAACATCATCATCAGAAAATTCACTGAGCTTTGACAAAACCAAAGTACCCCAGCGTTGACCTCCGCCTATTATAGGTACTATAGTGGAAAATTTATTACCCAGAAAGCATTTTTCGTCTTCATGAAAAGTACAAATACCATTACGTTTGATATTTACTTCAGTTTCTGCTTTAGATAAGATGTCAGCGTTATAATTCTTAGGAAAAGAACCACCTTTTTCAACTATATCAAGCATAATATCGCATACTTGGTCAGACTCCATTGAGTGTCCTAACAAGCAGCCCTCATTGCTTATGATATATGTATTAGATTCTATACAATTTCCAACAACCCTGGCTAATTCATCAAAATTCAAAGCCAAATTTGGATTTTTTTGTATAAGTGAATTTAATACGCGAATCTTTTCCAATAATTTTTTCATGAAAGAACCTCTTCACATTGACTTAAATGCGATAATTCGGCGCTTCCTTGGTTACCTGTACGTCATGGGGATGACTTTCAATAAGTCCCGCATTAGTTATACGTACAAACTGACCGTTTTTCTGCAGGTCAGGAATAGTTTTAGTACCGCAATAACCCATACAAGCCCTTAAACCGCCAATAAGCTGAAAGACTGTATCAGAAACTGGTCCCTTATAGGGCACGCGACCCTCAATACCTTCAGCCACTAATTTTTTGGCATTATCCGTATCCTGGAAATATCTATCCTTGCTTCCTTCTTTCATAGCGGCGATTGAACCCATGCCGCGGTACACTTTAAAACTGCGTCCCTGGTAAATCTCTACATCGCCAGGACTTTCCTTGGTTCCGGCTAACAAGCTGCCCATCATAATCACGCTCGCTCCGGCGGCGATGGCTTTGCCTATATCTCCAGAATATTTAATGCCACCATCAGCTATAACAGGAATATTATATTTATTAGCCATTTCCGCACAATCATAAACCGCGGTAATTTGTGGTACGCCAATTCCGGCAATTACTCTTGTTGTACAAATTGAGCCCGGTCCTATACCAACTTTGACAGCATCGGCGCCAGATTTAATTAGAGCCTCAGTTGCCGAGGCGGTAGCTACATTACCGCCAATAACATCAAGACCAGGATAAGCTGTTTTTATTTTTTCTACCATATTTAGGACGCCGCGGGAATGTCCATGAGCGGTATCTACTACAATAACATCTACGGAAGCGTCAACTAAAGCTGCTACACGTTCCATAGTATTTGCCGCAATACCAACGGCGGCGCCTACTACTAAACGGCCTTTACTATCTTTGGCGGCGTTGGGGTATTTTTTCGCTTTTTGAATATCCTTAATAGTTATAAGACCTTTTAAAGCTCCTTTTTCATCTACTATGGGAAGCTTTTCCACTTTACAGTTTCTTAATATCTCTTGAGCTTTTTCTAAACTAGTACCTACTGGAGCTGTAATCAGATTGTCTTTTGTCATTAAATCTGAAATGGGGCGATTGAAGTCTGTTTCAAAACGCAAGTCGCGATTGGTAAGTATGCCCACTAAAATACCGTCTACTGTAATAGGTACACCTGATATGCGATAGCGTTCCATTAAAGTCAGAGCATCCTGGAGACTCTTATCAGGACCCAGGCAAATAGGGTCAATAATGACACCGTTTTCCGAACGCTTTACCCTATCCACTTCCATAGCTTGTTCTTCAATACTCATATTTTTATGAATAATGCCAATACCGCCCTCACGCGCCATGGCTATTGCCATATGACACTCAGTGACAGTATCCATACCAGCACTCATTAACGGTATATTAAGCCTAATATTTTTAGTAAGATATGTTCCTAATTCCGCGTCCTTAGGAATAATTTCCGAAGCGGCTGGAATAAGTAACACGTCATCAAAAGTAAGACCCTCTTTGGCAAACTTATCCATTATTTACTTCCTCCGTAAATTTTATATATTACATTATATCATAACACATATTAATGATTTTGAATAGATAAAAAGTAAGTATTTTTTTACAAAATTCACTTAAAAACTCTTACAACAAGGCAATAGAGGATGCAAGAATTAAATAAATAAAGAGAAAGACCGCTTCGCTTATTTCGGCCATAGCCCCCATTATATCACCGGTTATACCATTTAAGTACTTACTAACCCGCCAGGTAAGACCTAAAATAATAAGTAAAGAAAGAATAAAGGATAGTAATAAAAATAAGTCTCGGCATAATAGAATAATAAATATCATGATAACAATACCGAAAACAAGAGCGGATTTTGATACATATTTTTTTACTGTAACACCCATACCTTCTTCCCTGGCACAAGGGAATAAGAGCAGACAGCAAACGAGAATAAAACGGGAAAATACAAGTGCCGATAATATACTAAATAAGTAAGCATTTTCTGCTACCAAAGCATCATAAAGCAGAAACTTACCCAATAAAAGCAAAACAATACCTATTACCGCAAAGGAACCAACTCTGCTGTCCTTCATAATATCCAAGGCTCTTTCCGGGCCTCTTGATGCCAATATACCATCGCACATATCCATAAAGCCATCTAAATGCAGGCCACCGCTGAGTGCTATTGAAGTAAACAGGCCGGCGAAGGCGGCTATATAATAATAATCTGTAAGGGCTACCACATAAGTGACAGCTACTGTAATCAGACCTATAATTAAACCCACCAAAGGATAAAATATTGACGCTCTAGAAAAAGTTTTCTCATCCCACTCACCTTTATATTTAAGCGGCAAAGTTGTTAAAAAAGATACCGCCACTCTAAATTCTTTCCACATTCTATTTACCTCCATCTAAAGTTAAATACTCATCTATATTATCACATATTATAAAGCTGCTGCCAATATTACCATGCTTTCCATCGTTATAGCCATGGAAGTCGCTGCCACCCGTTATTCTGAGGCTATATGTCTCAGCTAACGCCTTGAATTTACGTTCTTGTCCAGGACTATGGGAGCTATGATAGACCTCTATGCCTCTTAATCCACAGGCAACTAACTGAGGCATAAGCTCAAAAACATCATCCAAACCAGGATGTGCCAATACCGGCAAACCACCATCTGCTAATATTGTGCTGATACACTCATTAGGCAAAAGCTTTTCCCGAGGAGCATAACCAGGACAATCTTTACCTAAATACTTGTTAAAAGCCCCGTAGATTGACTTGGCATAGCCATGAGACAGCAAAACTTTAGCTACGTGAGGTCTGCCAGGTGAGGCATCACCGGCAACATCAAAAACCTCATCAGCTTTAATCTGTACACCGGCTTTGGATAAATTAGCCACCATATCATATATCCTATTGATACGGGACTGCCTAAGACGTGTTAACAATGAAGTAATATGCGGTATTTCTCCCCTCAGACCATAAGCTAAAATATGAACATCTCTATTGTCTTCCTCTGTACTGATTTCTATAGCAGGTATAACCTTAATATCATAGGTTTTCATAACTTCCGGTATCTCGCGCCAGCCGGCGATAGTATCATGATCCGTAAGGGCAAACCCGCTTAATCCATTCTCTCTGGCTAATACACATAGTTCACTTAGGGTATAATTGCCGTCGGAATACTTACTATGTACATGCAAATCATACTTCACTGACGTCACCTAATGTCTCTTTTAACAATCTCTGCCAATTACCGCCTTGCACAGCTAATATCTCATCTTCACTAAAATCTCGCGCCCGCATCTGGCGCCACAGTTTTTCCAAAGAGCTCTGACCCTCCATATCAAGGGGCAAATCTGTGCCGTCAAAATCAGAACCCAAAGCCACCTTATCAATTCCCATTATATCCGCTGCATATATTATATGGTCTACTATCCTGTCTAAAGAAGCCATATTATCATCCTGCAGAAAACTGCGGACAAAAGTAACACCAAAAATACCATTGGACTCCGCCAACAAGGAAAGAGCGTCATCCTCTAAGTTGCGTTTATGATGACAAAGACCATAACAGCAACTATGGGTTACAACGGGAGACTTTTCCAAAAGAGACATAGACTCAAAAAAGCTTTTCCTATTCATGTGAGCCAAGTCTACCACCACCGGTAACTCATTGCACTTCTTTATAACAGAGCGTCCTAAATCAGTTAAGCCATCACTTGTATTAGCTCCTCCGCCTAAAGAATTATTATTGCTCCAAGTAAGACCAAAAGAGCGATAGCCTTTGTCATATAATCTATAAATGGCCTCGCTATCAGTTGCTAAAGGCTCAGAGTTTTCAATAGCCAATAGACTTCCTACCGTGCCTGGCTGGATATTATCTAAATCTTTAGAAAATAATATTGGCTTGATTTTCTCGTTAGAAGCCAACATATCAAGATAGTATTTATAGTAAACATCATTCTCTTTAATCGCAGCCTCTGTATCACCTTCCGCCTCAATATATAGGGCAAAAAATTGAAGATCAACATATTTATCTATATTATCTATGTCAATATGCCGCGCTTTACCTTTCAGTAAAGCTGTGACTGTATCACAATGACCATCAATGCGTAAAGAAAGAGAGCCGTGTGTACACAGGCTCCCATCGATATTCACAGACATATAAATACTCCTATTGAGGGTACGGAAATTATTTTACCGCTTAATATATCCATAATTATCCGCACCTCCTAATTCTTTCTAAAATAATTCGCTGTTACAAGTCTATTTCCTGCCAGAAAAACTAAAAATCCGCTGGATATAACAAATTTATACGTTTTATTTCCCTGGTTTTATGACTGTTATCATCAATATCTAAAATTACAGCGTTTATTTGCCGTTCACCCGCCGCTGGAAATAATCTGACATTAACATTGGAAACAAAGCGCTGCACTGCTCCTTCTTTATCCATTCCCAGACTGGAATCATACGCTCCAGTCATACCCGCGTCAGTAATATAACCAGTACCACGAGGAAGAATTTTTTCGTCAGCCGTTTGAATATGGGTATGAGTACCTATCAGAGCCGTGATTCTTCCGTCAAGATAGTGACCTAAACATACCTTTTCTGAAGTAGCCTCGGCATGAAAATCAAGAATGATGATCTCTTCAGAAATCTTATGTTCTTTCAGCACAGAATCCATCACTGTAAAGGGAGACTCTACCTCCTGTTTGGAAAAAACCTGACCCAATAGATTTACCACAGTAAGTTTTTTTCCATTTTTTAAAATAAAAGAACGACAGCCTGAACCGCCACCGGAGGAAGGTAAATTAAGAGGGCGAATAATATTGGGACTATCTATAAAGTCCAATATTTTTTTATTATCAAAGGTATGATTTCCCATGGTAAAAGCATCGACACCACTATTTACCATAGCTTCATATCCTTTCCTGTTCATACCAAAACCACCAGAGGAATTCTCGCCGTTAGCTATAGTAAAATCTATTTTTTCCTCTGTCTCTAATAATGGTAAATTATTATCCAGCACTCCCCTGCCTGGACTGCCTACTATATCCCCTATAAACAAAATACGCATGCTAACCTCATTTAAGAATTGCTGAACACTAAAACTTTACCCGCTTCTCTGCAAACTAAAATACTATTACCGATAGTTTCCTTATCATATTTGATCCGTTTGTTTTCAAAAATACTAACATTATCTTCTGAGGTAATACCTGAAAAGTATCGGTCATCACCAGCACTGCTAATTTCAGATACAATATCATTGCCAAAATAAAGATGCAAAAGTTCAACCATTAATGTTATTTCCCGGCTATCCAAATTTACCGCATTATCACGGCATTCAATAACTATAAATTCGTTCATAGGACGGCAATTAACAGTAAAGCTTTCACTATATTTACCATATTCTTTTTCTGTATAGATATGTACGCTTTTCTCAATAGCAGCCGCTTTTTCAGAAGGATTTTTATAATCTCCCGAGCATTTAACAATAAAGTTGTAGGTGATTTCATCAGTTTCACAATCGTATTTTACGGTAGTAATTTCCGGAAAATAAACTATCATAGAAACAAAGAAATCAACATATTTTTTTATTTCTTCTTTATTATGCAACTCCACTCAGTCACTTC
>CAWVFN010000072.1:0-3734 GCA_963928475.1 Bacillota bacterium | reverse complement strand
GTAGTCACCGATTCAACGTAATTTAAAGGGATTTCCGCCTCACCGCTGTACCAAACAGAAGCTTCCACTAATCCCTTCGCCTGCACTAATGACGGCTCCGCTGTAGAATTTCCCTCTTCATCCAGGTAAAAAACCTCACCGCCGATAAGGACATCTCCCTTTTTTACCGGCGTATCCGGCGCCACTCTGGCCTGACCCTGAAATACCAAAAGGGATCGCACTATACCATCTTTTGCCGCCACCAAATCTCCCTTCAGCGCCAAAGAATCATCCTTTTCCGCTTTAGCGACTATTTTTACCTTCATAATTACACCATCACGGTCAAAACCAACCCAGGCAAAACCAGGATACTCTGCCATAATAGCGCCGGCAGCGGCATCCCAATCTATATTTCGCCGCCAAATACCAGGACTAATACCATAATCTTCGGCAATAGATAATATCTCACCCCGTTCAGCGGAAGTGAGAGGTGACTCTGACTCAATTTTCACCCCAGCTATACATTGACAGCAAAAAATCAAAAAAAACAGACTAAGAACAAAGACCGCCCCCGGCACCCTGTAGTTATAACAGGAACGCAGTACTTTAGGTAAGCCACCGATTTGCGATACAGTAAAAAAAATATCAGTATCTCTGGCCAAACGCCTTAATTTCGGCAAATCTGCTAAGTTTACTTTAGCTTGATGAGAAATGCCGTTACTTTCTAAAGCCTTAATTGTAATATCTTCCCATAATGCTTTATTGACCAGCATCTCTATATCGCTGCCTTCTATATCTATTAAGGCATAACCTGTAAAAAAGCTGTTTATCCTCATAATTATTCACCCGCATCTGTAAAAGTCAGGGAGCTGATCTCTCCCTCTACCGTTAAAGCATCACGCCGCAACAAGGGCATAGCCAGATCCTTGCCTTTAATCTCCAAAAAACCCCCGCTGTACTTAAGTTTAAGACGTGAGCCGCTGAAATCTGTTATACTGCCAGGATTCTCTAAAAACAAACTGTCCCGGCCAGTGATAATCACACGGGGCAAACCCACCACTACATCCTCAGGCAACTCTAAAGTATCCGCTACCGCGGCTCTGAATAACTCCTTCTTAGACACGCTTTCACCCCTCTTTCTTAGATAATCATATTGCGGTTCCCGGTTCTAATATAACCTTTAGAAAAAAATACCTAAATTTATATATAACAAAACTCCTTTACCGACAAATATTTCGGGTATAAAATTGCATAGACAAATAAACTTTTTTCTTATATAATATATTTTATATTTGTTACTATAATTTATGTTTTTCTGAATAGAAGATAAATCGAGGTAATACCATGAAAGAATTGATGACAGGAAATGAAGCTATCGCCCAAGGCGCCTGGGAAGCCGGAGTCAACGTTGTAGCGGCTTATCCTGGGACACCCAGTACGGAAATAACGGAAAATGCCGCTAAATACCAGGAAATCTACGCTGAATGGGCGCCTAATGAAAAAGTAGCCATGGAAGTTGGTATAGGCGCAGCTATTGGCGGCGGACGGGCTCTTGTGGCTATGAAACACGTTGGCCTTAACGTAGCTATGGACCCATTGATGACTGTGGCCTTCAGCGGTATTAACGGCGGTTTGGTTTTCGTCTCCGCCGATGACCCGGGAATGCACAGTTCTCAAAATGAACAGGATAACCGCAATTTAGGTATTTTCGCGAAAATACCAGTTGTGGAGCCTTCTGATTCCAGTGAATGTCTGGAATTCGTTAAAATGGCCTATGAATTATCAGAAGAATATGATACTCCGGTAATGCTGAGATTGACTACCAGAGTTGCCCACTCCCAGTCCCTGGTAGAAAAGGGAAGCCGGCAAAATGTCCAGGCTAAGCCCTTTGAAAAAAATCCGCAGAAATACGTTATGATACCAGCTAACGCCAGACCCCGCCATCATATCGCTGAGGAACGGCTGATAAAATTAAAGGACTACGCCGAAACTGCCACCTTAAATAAAGAGGAAATCAATGATACCTCTATAGGTGTTATAACTATGGGTATAGGCTATCAATATGTAAAAGAAGCCCTGCCTGAGGCCTCTGTCTTAAAACTGGGACTTACTAATCCCCTGCCTCAGGAAAAAATAAAAAACTTCGCCGCTAAAGTAGACAAGCTCTACGTAGTGGAAGAACTTGATCCCGTTATCGAAGACCAATGCAAAGCCATGGGTCTTGAAGTACACGGCAAAGATACATTTTCCCGGGAAGGCGAAATCTTCCCGGAAACAATCGCCGCCGCTGTGAAAGGCGAAAAACGAGAAATTCCCTATAAATACGACAAAGAACTGCCCATGCGGCCGCCGGTACTCTGCGCCGGCTGTCCTCACAGAGGTACTTTCCATGTCCTTCGCAAGGCTAAATGCCGGGTCATCGGAGATATTGGCTGTTACACACTGGGAACCTTACCGCCGCTCCAGGCAGTAGATACCACCATATGCATGGGCGCCGGTATCGGTATGGCCCTGGGCATGGAAAAAGTCCACGGTGAGGAATTCGCTGAGAAAACAGTATCAGTTATAGGGGACTCCACCTTTATGCACTCAGGTATTACCGGTCTTGTGGATATGGTCTACAATAAAGGGGTGGGAACAGTAGTTATTCTGGATAACAGTATCACCGCCATGACCGGGCATCAGCAAAACCCCCTTACCGGCTTGACAGTGAAAAATGAGCCGACTAAAGCCATTAATCTGGAAGCGCTGATAAGAGGTATCGGCATAGAGCGAGTGGAAGTAGTTGACCCCTTTGATGTAAAAGGCTTTAAAACAGTCTTGGAAGCAGAATTGAAAGCTAAAGAACCATCAGTTATTATCGCCCGCCGCCCCTGCGCCCTGCTGCTCAAGGAAATAAAGGATCCTCTCTATATAGATAATGACCGCTGCATGGAATGTGGCGCCTGCCTGAAAATAGGCTGTCCCGCCATTGAAAAAACCAGCGGCGTACCAATCATTCACGGTGAGCAATGCGTAGGCTGCGGACTTTGCGCCAATGTCTGCCCCCATGGGGTTATCAGAAAGGATGGTGCGGAATAATGGCTAAAAACACTAATATCTTAATCGCCGGCGTTGGCGGACAAGGCACGGTATTAGCAGCAAAAGTGCTTTCCCGTCTCCTTATCGCCAAAGGATATGATATAAAAGTATCGGAAATACATGGTATGTCACAACGAGGCGGCAGTGTAGTTACTCAGGTGCGCTGCGGTGAAAAAGTTTATTCTCCCATCATAGAGGAAGGAACAGCAGACTACATATTGGCCTTTGAAAAGTTAGAAGGCGTAAGAGTCCTGCCATATCTCAAAAAGGGAGGCTGTCTCATTGTCAATGAAAAAGAAATCAACCCTATGCCGGTAACTATGGGCAAGATGGAATATCCCTCTGATCTGGCTGATTTCCTTAAAAATTTAGACGCTAAAGTCTCAATCTTTGATGCTTACGCTATGGCTTTAGGCGCCGGTAACCCAAAGGCCCTCAATATGGTGCTCCTTGGGGCCTGGGCTAAGGCTTTCGGTCTCAAGGAAGATGATTGTCTCAAAGTTATTGAAGAAAATGTACCTGCCAAATTTATGGCAGTCAATGAAAAGGGATTCAAAAAAGGTTATGAAACCTTCCAGTAAGAAAAAGAAAGTTTACCCGCCTCATCAGGATGGCACAAAATTACTGTGCTCTCGCTGTTTCAACACTTTTGGCGATATTAAAAAATATGGTCA
>CAWVFN010000071.1:0-21959 GCA_963928475.1 Bacillota bacterium | reverse complement strand
TTCGTTTATATCTATTTATATAAAATTTAATATCTTTAATTAAATCTATTATGCTGACTAACTTTTTATTATCTATTTTATTCCCGTACTTTATGTCTTTTCTCATGATGTAAAGTCTCCTTTATTCTTCATTCTAAAATCTGCTGTTTAAATAGTAATGCTTAATTATCCATGAGATTCATTGGCTAAAACATACAAGTGGATTAACTTAAAATCTTGTTAAGCTTCATCTGCTTCATATCTTGGTTAGCTTTATATAGCACTAAAAAAGCTACAGGATGTTTCCGTACTCATACATATCATTCTGTGTATCTTTCCACCCCAAAATAACCATAATTATCAATATTTTACCTCCTTTGCTCTTATTATTATCCTCAAATCACACCTTAACTTACCAATACTTCTACTTATTGAAATATAATAAAAAACATTATGGCGCCAGCCATTAAAGGTATTTGAGTGATAACTTGATTTTAAACCATAAATATTCTTTGGCAAGTGTAAATAAAATATAAAATGACAATATAGCTAAAAATTCAGCGGCTAAAACTGCATTGTTAATTCATATTGATAAAAAAGCCCCCTAATCAAGTGTAAAACTTAATAATAGAGCGGCAGGTATCTTATCTTTATTAATGTTTAAGTTACTTATTTAATATACCAAAAAACCAATAAATTACTTTACCAAATCTTGTGTATTAAACACACACTTTCACTGCGAGGTAAAAAAACCATATAAAAATGTAAAACCCCGATATAAATCGGGGTTTTACATTGAAGGGAAAAACAATGAAAAAAATTTTTACTGGGTATGGTTTATATGGTAAATGAAGGCAGTGAATATTTTTTTTACTTAAAATGGCAAAGACAGTAAAGATATGTGCATTATTTATGAAGAGCCAGCTATAAACATTAGCAGTATTCGGCAATAAATAGACTATTGACAATTTTTTACAAATGCTTTTAAGGGCTTAAATATATTGGCATAACTTGCCAATAAGAAATAAGAAAACGGCTCCTTACTAAAAAATCACCAAGTTTTACAAAGCGGAAAAAAGCCCCGAATTGCTTCGGGGCTTTTTTCGAAGGGAAAACAATGAAAAAGTTTTTTATGGGGTACGATTATTATCTTACTTTAAAACAATGATTATTTTCTTTCCTTTAAAAGAAAATCTCTGGTTACCTTTGTGGATTCTTTATGAACAGCCAATATTTATCAAGATTAAATATTTTAATGTAATATATCAGAAATAAATCCGCCTGTTTTAACCCACAAAGATATTTATAATTACTTGATAATACAAAAATTGACATTTTTATCCACCATTATAATATGGACTTTTTGTGAATAAATAAAAAACAAATCTCTTTAACAAGCAATAATTACAATTTTCTCAAATATTTTGAGCAGAAATTTGTCAAAATGCGAGAAAATCCTTTGTATTTTATACAAATACGTGGTATACTTGTATAACAATAATTATTTTGTTAAGTTAAATACAAAAGAGAGGATTTGTGAAAATGATAAGTCTATTGGAAGTGTCCAAAAGATACAAAAATGGACAACTGGCCTTAGACAATGTCTCCATGGAAATAGAATCCGGTGAGTTTGTTTTTCTCTGCGGTCAAAGCGGAGCCGGCAAAAGCACTCTTATTCGCTTACTTTTCCATGAGGAAACCGTAACAAGCGGTGAAATCATTGTCAACAACAGAAATTTAAAACGTATTAAACGGCGGGATCTTTTAAAGCATAGACGGGAAATGGGTATGATTTTCCAGGACTACCGCCTTTTACCCAAAAAAAACGTTTACGAAAATGTAGCCTACGCCATGCAGGTTACAGAACAAAAAAGACGTGATATAGCTTTGCGGGTGCCTGAAATATTGGAAGTCGTAGGACTTGACGATAAAGCCCATAGCTTCCCTTCTGAACTATCCGGCGGTGAACAACAGAGAGTGGCTATCGCCAGGGCTTTAGTTAACAGACCCTCAATTTTAGTGGCGGACGAGCCCACCGGTAACCTTGACCCACAAAACTCCATGGAATTAATGGAAGTATTAAATCAGGTTAATCAACGCGGCACCACAATTATCATGGCGACTCACGCTAAAGATATAGTTAACGCCATGGGTAAAAGAGTAATAATGCTCAATCAGGGACGAGTTGTCTACGATAGAGAGAAAGGAGTATATGATGAAGCTGCGCTCCTTTAGTAGATTTTTTGTCGAGGCTTTCCAGTCTATCCGCCGGAATTTAGCTATGAGCATCGCTTCAGTGGCGACTATTGCTCTAACACTTTTTATCTGTGGTGTATTTGCTATTATTGTTTTAAATATAGACCACTTTGCCGGTGAAATAGAATCAACAGTAGAAATACAAGCCTTTATTGATGAAAATACCGATGATAACACTTTGAATGAAATAAAAACCGATATTGAAAATCTCTCCGGTGTGGAAACTGTCACCTTTGTTTCCAAGGAAGAAGCCATTGAATCCATGGCTAAACGTTTGAATCAAACATCCCAGGAGCTACTGGACAGCTTGGGGTCTAATCCTTTGCCAGACTCTTACTTAGTACAAGTAGCCACTGCCGACGATGTGGTTCCCACCGCAGACAAACTGGAAAAAGTCAATGGTATTTCCCAGGTAAAATATGGCGAGGGAACTGTTGAAAAAATGTTCTCGCTTCTGAACTGGGTACGCTACTTCGGTATTGGCGTCATTATCTTCCTTACCATCGCTTCTATAATTATTGTGGCCTTTAATATTAAGATGTCTGTGGCCAGCCGGCGCTGGGAAATTACCATCATGCGCTATGTCGGGGCCTCTAACTGGTATATACGCTGGCCTTTTTGTATCGCCGGCATGATTATGGGGCTTATCGGCGGACTTATATCAGTAGGCATACTCTATGGCGCCTATATGCTTGTTATCGATAAAATCAACGCCATAATGGTGTTCTCCAACCTGGTTACACCTAATATGTACTTTATTTATATATTCAGCGCCATGGTAATCATGGGAATTATCTTAGGCTCCTTAGGCAGTATTGTCTCACTTAATGTATATCTGAAAGAAAAATCCGCGTCAGAATAAAGAGGTGGAAAATGAAAAAGTATGGCATAGTTTTAGTGGTTCTGCTCTGTTCCATAATCGCCTTTGCCGGTTTCGGCGTTATGGCTGATGACCTTGATGACCTGGAACAACAGCAAGATCAAGTAAAACAAGATATTGAGGATACCCAAAATCAAATAGACGATGTCCAGGGACAAAAAAGCGCTACCATGGAAGAATTAGAGAGTTTAGAATCTCAAATCGTGGTTTTAAGCGATGAAATTAAACAGCTGGAAGCTGACTTGCTCCAGGCTCAGGAGGATCTCGACAAACAACAGGCAGAATATGATAAAATCCAGGCTGAACTGGAAAAGTCCCAGGAAAGCATGAAAACCAGGGTATACAACATCTATACTAATGATGACATTTCCTATTTGGATATAATTTTTAGTTCTGAAACTATCAGCGATTTTCTTTCCAGCTTTGTTTTCTTTGAAAAAATAGTAGAACAGGATCAAAATATAATCGACTCTATCCAGGAAAACAAGCGTCTGGCTCAAGAAAAATTAGATGAATTACAGCAAACAAAAGACAAAATAGCATCTATCACAGACAGCAAGAAAGAACAAGAAGCTGTCTTAGGAGAACAGCAATCAGCTAAACAAGCTGTCATGGCAGAACTGGAATCCCAGGAAGATACTCTAATGGAGGTTCTGGACGCTTTTGAGAAAAAATCAGCGGAATTAGCAGCGGAAATCCAAAAAATTACCTCCACTTCAACGGTAACCTACAACGGTAACGGACAATTCGGCTGGCCGCTGCCAGGTTATAGTGTAGGTTCTGGACAAGGTTCAAAATTTGGTATGAGGGTACACCCGGTAACAGGTGTTTATAAGCTCCATACCGGTGTTGATATACCGGCTCCCAGCGGTACCCCTATATTAGCGGCGGAAGACGGTGTTGTGATAACCGCCAGTTATCAAGGAGCCTATGGCAACTGTGTGATCATTGACCATGGCGGCAGCTATTCCACCCTATACGGTCATATGTCACGCTTAGGCTGCTCAGTGGGACAAAGTGTCTCCAGAGGTGAAACCATAGGTTATGTAGGCACAACAGGTTACAGTACCGGTAATCACCTCCACTTTGAGGTACGGGTCAATGGCTCACCACAAAATCCACTGAATTACACTTGATAAAAAGACGGTAATTTTTAGGAAGGTAGAATTCATGAGTAAAAGAAAAATTCTCGCCCTTTTCTTAGTTGTGGCTCTGGTCTTCTCCTTTAGTCTTAATGCCTTAGGAGAAAGTATCGATGATCTGCAATCATCAAAAGATGACGTAACTGAAAAAATGGACGAGACCCAAGAAGAACTCGATAACGTACAGGCAGAAAAATCAGAAACTCAGAACACTTTAGATGAATTAAACAGTAAAATCGGTATCTTACAGGACGATATCGCTGGATTACAAGATGATTTAGCTGTCGCCGAAGCTAATCTGGAAAAACAACAAGCCGAATATGAGGAAATAAAAGCTGCTCTGGAAGAATCACAGGCGAATATGTGTACCAGAATACGCAGCATCTATATGAATGGAGACATCTCATATTGGGAAGTTATTTTTAACTCCAGCTCTATACAAGATTTTCTCTCCAGCTTTATCTTTTGTGAACAGATAATGGAACAAGATAAAAGCAATATCGCTGCCGTACAGGCTAATAAACGACTGGCTGAGGAAAAATTAGCGGAACTGGAAGAAACTAAAGCGCAAATCGCTGATATTAAAAGTTCCAAAGAAGCACAGGAAGCCGAATTTGCCCAGCAATCAGCGGAAAAAGCTGAAATCGTAGCGTCCTTAGAAGAAGATGAGGAATACCTGGAAGAGCAGCTGGCGGAAATGGAAAAAGAATCCGCCAATATTGAAGCCGAAATTCAGGCTTATTACGCTGAACAAGCTGCTAAAGCCGCAGCAGAGCAGGAATCCTCAGATGGCGGCGGTAACTCAACTGATACTAATATTACTACAGGAGCGGAAGGCACCGGTATTATGCGCTGGCCTGTAAGTGTCTCCGGACGCATTTCCTCCAATTATGGTTACAGAAGCAGCGGTATGCACACTGGCATTGATATTGCCTGTTCCTATGGTACCCCAGTTTTAGCCGCAGACAGCGGTACAGTCATATTGGTTAAGCGCCTGACTTACTCTTATGGACAATATGTAGTTATTGACCACGGCGGTTCTGTTTCCACCCTTTATGCTCATATGTCGGCTATATATGTATCCACCGGTCAAAGCGTATCTAAAGGCCAGCAAGTAGGTGCCGTAGGCAGTACCGGCAATAGCACCGGTAACCACCTGCATTTTGAGGTAAGGATCAACGGTAAACACGTTAGCCCCTGGGGTTATGTATCTCAGCCTTAAGTAAAACAAAGAAATTAGCACTTAAGAGACTGCGATTGACGTCGCGGTCTCTTTCACTAAATATAGAATAAGAATACCTATATTTACATAGATTATTTTATATACAAATTAAGGAGCTTTGTGGCAGTGAATAAAAAATCTTTTATTAAGGGAATAATTTGCGGCTTTTTTATCCCAGTAGCGCTTATCGTACTCTTGGCCTTCTTTAATATCGGTAATGTAGGAAATTTCTTACAATCGGCTTACCTGCTGCAAAGTAAAAGTCTGGAATCTCTCACCTTTTCCCAAAAAGTTGAAGGCGCCATAAGCGGTATGATAGATGAATTAGATGACCCCTATTCCTATTATCTTGACCCTGAAGAGTTTAACAGTCTGATGGAAGAGGTAAACGGACTATACGTAGGTATAGGTGTCTACATAGCTGAAGAAGAAAATAGTGATTATACCACAATTATGTCGCCAATAAAAGGTACACCCGCCTTTGAAGCTGGTTTACTGGCAGGAGATAAAATCCTCTCTATCAATGGCGAATCCATGCAGGGAGTCCCATCTGATGAAGTGTCACAAAAAATTAAAAACGCTGCCGAGGATACTATCGAAATGGAAGTGGATCGGGATGGGGAAACACTGGAATTCTCTATAGCCAGGACAGAAATAACTATTCCTACCGTGGAAGGCGAATTCCTTAAGGATCAAGATGGCATAGCGTATATCAGCATTTCCCAGTTCAACGATATGACACCAACAGAACTTAACGATATAATCACACAACTGCAAAGTGAAGGCGAAATAAAAGGACTGATTTTGGACGTTCGCAATAATCCCGGCGGCAGTGTGCCGGCAGTTGTAGATGTGGCGGAAACATTTTTGCCCGCTGATGATTATATCGTCTGGGTTTTAGAAAAATCCGAGGAAACCTATTATCAATCGGAAAATACTAATCCCCTGGCTGTTCCCATAGTTATGCTGATAAACGAAAATAGTGCCAGTGCCTCAGAAATATTAGCCGGTGCTTTGCAGGATAATAAGGCCGCTACTTTAGTAGGCAAGAATACTTTCGGTAAAGGTATCATACAAACCGTTTATTCACTGAGGGACGGCGGCGCTGTAAAAATAACTACAGCTCAATATTTAAGCCCCAACAAAAATACGATCCATGAAGTAGGCGTGGCACCAGATATCGAAATTGATGACAACAGCGGCGATCCTCTGGCAATCTACTCTAAAGATACAGAACAGGATTCACAGTTAGCCGCCGCTTTAGAAGAACTCAAGAAACAACTGAATAACTAAAAATGCCCCCCTAAAAGGGGGCGTTTTTTTAGGTCCTGCCTTACTCAGTAATCAACCTTAACACCACCTTGTTGTCAAAAATGACAGATTTATAGCTCCGCCGCAAAAATCAATAACTCTATCCATAATAAAAAAATACTACCATCTATACTTCAGCAAAAAAGCCGCCGCAGATCTAAAAGATCTGCGGCGGCTTAATATTATTAGTCTATAATACTTCTATTCGACTATTTAATATTACTGAATCTTTTCACAAAAATTCATCAGTATTTGTGCTATTTCGGCTCGGGTAGCGCTGCCCTGTGGATCAAGAACTCCAGTATCTCTACCCTGTACTAAACCAGTGCTAACAGCCCATTCCATGGCGGTTACAGCATAATCAGAAATATCACCGCTGTCAGGGAAGATATTAAGATCTGCTTTATCCACATTCATATCAGCGTTCTTATAATCAGCGTAACGATAGAAGAAAACTACCAGCTGTTCGCGGGTAACTATATCCTTAGGACCAAAGATACCACCGCCGTAACCCTGAGCAATATCGTTTTCTGCCGCCCAGGTCACAGGATCATAATAATATTGATCCTCTGCCACATCGGTAAAGGGACTAGCACCGGTAACTTTAGGTTCACCATCCATACGATATAAGGTGGTTACTATCATAGCCCTTGTAGTCTTCATATTAGGTGAGAAGATAGAAGTGCTGGTACCAATCATTAATCCCCTATCATAAACATACATTACAGGTTCATAGAACCAGTTGCTTTCTTTAACATCAGTAAAGGGATTTACCACTACTTTTTCCCAGCCAGCATAAACCTTGGTATTTTCTGTCAGAGTAACAGTAGTAACCTTAGTTTTCAGCTCTTTATCAGAATACCAACCTGTAAAGGTGTAACCGTCACGAGTCGTAGTATAATCAGAAAGGTTAATAACAGTATTTTCTTCCCTAGTTATAGGATTAATACTACTGCCGCCATTACATTCAAAGCTCAATGCATAGGTAACAGCAGGTTTTTCTGTAAAGATAGCTTTTACCACTACATCACTGGTTGGCATGGTAAACTTGTTATCCTGAATATTTATATCACCGGAGATAACTTGCCATTCCTTAAAATCATAGTTTTTATCCGGTGTAGCAGTAAGTGTAATCTCTACTCCAGCTTTAGCAGCAGCTGGGTCAGCGGATCCTACACCACCCGTACTGTTTTCTACCGTAACTTTATATACTTTATGGTTATAATATACATGGTAGGTAGAATCACTACCAGGACCAACTACTTTATCAAGATAGAAACCAGCATAAGTTTTCTGAAGCGCTGTCCCTAATTCATCAGAAGGAATATCGCTCTGGGCGTCATCTGTCTGCTCTGCATAGCCGCTGCCGTCATCATTTTCCAAGTAATACTTGACATTGTAATTTGTAACTCCACCGCTGGTTGACGCTAAAATAATATAGCTATCATCACTGGTCAAAAGTGCGTAGCCATCACCAGCTGTGAGAGCCTTGGCTTCATAACCATTTCTCTGTATGAGCAGAGGCATATTCACAGTGATACTCTCATCTGTATCTGCCAAAAGTATAATGGTATCATCAGATGTTGCCTTAGTCAGCGCTTCTTGTAAACTAGTATAATAAACATAGACATCATTGACGCGTAATTTAGCTACGGCAGTATTACCCATAGTTTCCTGAGCGGAAGAATCAGAATAATTACCTACTATAAAAGGATGATCACCTTCGCCAGTAGACAGCTCGCTGTAATTGCTTTCAATATATGCGCTTACATCAGCGGAAAAACTGCCGCCAGTGATAAATTGCTTATCTTCTATATCTTGGGAATTTTCATATAAATAACAAGCTACAGCCTGGTTATTCTGACTCCCAACTAAACCGCCGCTGATTACCGCCGCTGGAGTGCCGCCAGGATAATCACAGGCTTCAAGTATTATAGCGTCACCTGTAGGATTATAGCCATTGCCGTTATGTACATAATCATATTTCCCACCAGTAGCTTCTACTTTGCCGCCGGTCATGTTCAGTTCACCGGCTTTCATATAAATACCAACCGTACCGCTGATTTCGCCTCCTTCTATATTCAAGACACCGTCTTGCGGATGATAAATACCCCCAGCTTGATCAGCAATAATCTTAGCTCCCTCTTTAATTGTGATAACAGTATTCATAGCATTACTGCCATTACCCATAATCGGCGTATTTTTCGTACCTCTGGTATCAATTGTACCTGATACCGTTAATTGACCATTATCTGCATTGGACAGTAACACACTGTTGCCAGTAATGGCGACGCCTTCGTCTATGGAAACTATACCGCCTTGGATAATCAACGACGCGGGCGAACTATTAGTACCGTCAATGACACCTGTATTGTCCTTATCAGTATTGATAATATTGACATCGCCGCCGTCAATCACGCGTAAATAGACCGATGATATAACCCAGGTTTTACCATTGAGATCAATAGTTGCTTCCTTACTTATAGTCTTTAAACCACTTGTGCTGACATTTTTCAAGAGTTTTAACGTGGAACCAGGATTATTATTAACACCGGTAATAGCGTTGGACATATCTAAATAGTAAATACTGCTGCCGTCTGCCAATATTAATTCCGCGGCCCGGCTATCAGCATTGATCTGACCTTTATAAACCCTATTCGCCTCATCGTACACTATTTCATAATTATCATCATAGGGAGTCCAGGTAAAAGATTGGTCTAAAGTACCAGTGCCGGTAAGAGTTATATCAGCTACTTTTAGCACCATTCCACCAGTAAGTGTTACTCCTTCGGCCAAGTCTACAATGAGTTCGTAAGGTACACCATAGCCAGCACCGAAGCTTTGTCCATCGGGAAAGGCAAAGGAGGCATCAGCTGCTACCTCAATGGTTTTGCCTTTCAGCCATGTATCTAAGGTACTCATACGCAAAGCACAAAGATTGCTGCTAATAAGATAAACATCAGCTTCCGCTGCCTCATCCCGTACTTTAGCGGTATAGGTGCCAGGAGCATCAGCTTGTACTGTTACTGTAAAACTCTCCGAGGAATCATTGATACAAACAGCCTTGTCTGCCGCTAATATATTCATATTAACATAGCTCCAGTTAGAGAAGATGCCACCGGCACAAATAATATTAGGCTTGGTTGTTGAGACAGTCGAAATGAGGCTGCTGTTTTTACCTTTGCCCGCGGAAGAAAACTTACCGCCGTTAATGACTATAGCGTAGTCGTTTATTTCTCCGTTAGTCGTACTACTATCTTGTTTAAAGGCATAGCCATTTCCACCGCTAATAACAGCGTTATTTACTGTCACAGAGCTCTCTTTAGAACGGATGGCGTAAGAAGAGCTATATTTATTATTATTTTCTATGTTTATACCACCGTCTAATGTCAGATAACTGCCCGTAGTGGCCAGCAAAACACTTGTTGACGACTTAGAATCACTGAAAGTATTTACTAAAGTGCCTTTTGTTCCAATCTCAGAATTATCAGTTATTATTACATAAGAACCAATAACCTGTACTATACCTATTTGCGTAGTAGGCAGATTACCAGAATTCTTATTACTGCCGGAGATGGTAAAACTATTAAGATCAAGGGTAATAGGCATATCAGCTGTACCCTTTTCTTCTATCTGCAAAGATGTGTTTTCCGCCAAATCAATATTTTTTAATAATTTAATGGTATCACCAGGCTGAGCCTCGGCAATAGCGTTGCTCAAAAGAACATAATTAGTATCGTCAATCTGAGCGGCAGCCGTACCCACTATATAATTCCCATCATCTGTTTTTTCATATTCGACTCCTTCAGCAAAAAGTTCTTTTGCCGGCAGACTGGAAAACTCACCGCCGCTAATAACAACTGTCGCTGTTTCATCATCTTTGATAATAGAACCTTTACCGGTATTATCAATAAAAGTACCGCCGTTAACTATTGCTGAGGACTCACTGCCAATTATAACCGCAGCTTTAGCACTGTAGCCGCTGCTTTCACTGATAAAGGTACCGCCGTTAATAATTGCTTGGGGATTTCCCGTACCATAAGATTTATCAGCTTCTAATGCTGTACCCTTAACACTGGTGATACTACCGGCACTGACCTCAAGTTTTGTATTACCGTCTATTGATACAGCCGCGGTACGGCCGGAATGCTTAGTATTATTTACATAGATACTACCACCAGTAATATTTACATTTATATTACAGCTGGAACCAGTAGTTATGCCCTGAGTATCATTGGCCTCAATAACGGCGTCACCGCCAAAGTTAACCGTACCATAATTGTAGCCGCATATTACCTGACCAGTGCCTTCCTGTGTGGACTTCAGCTTGCCGCCGGTAATGTTAACCACAGCGGCTCCTTCTTTCTGAGCTGTAAGATAAATTACAGAGCCACCTTCAGTGCCCTGAGACTCAAGTAAGCCATCGGCAATATCAACCTGAACATTTTCATTGCCCCGGACATTAAGGACATATCTATTTGAATATATAGTTCCGCCCTTGATCTCCACCTTGACGTTGGAAGCGGAAGTATCTATATCCAGAGCAGTTCTGGTTACTTCTATTCTGCCGCTTTCCATAGTGAAAGCGGAACCGCTTTGTAATTTGATACCAAAACCATTACCTGCCGTAGCTGGACTTACCTTGAGGCAGCCATCCTTAGACGCGGAATTATCCTTTACCGTAAGTGAACCGCCGCTTTTCACTGTAATAAAGTAATAATTTGAGGCATCATAGGTACTTGTCACAGTATAGCCATTTAAGTCTAAAATAACAGCCTTATTACTTATGGAAATACTCTTTCTTGCATCAATGGTAAAACTTTGTTCCAACTTCACAGTCTTGCCATCAGCGGCACTGTTTATGGCGGCAGCAAAATCAGTATAGCCAACACCATCAACAGAGCAAACATCATTTTCCGCTGCTAAGACTGTCATACTGGCTGCGGACAGCATGATAACAGTCGCCAGAATTAGCACCAGAGTCTTTTTAAGAACACTCATTTCTTTCCCTCCTAAAATTTAATATTTATTTGATCGATAATAAACCGCAAATAAACCATAATGACAATTCTGCATAAAGGAAAAAATATCCCTATAAACTCCTATATTAATGCGGTCAATATCAGTTAGAACAGCGTGCTTTGCCATGGACTGAAAATTACTTTACAAATATTTTTTACTAAAAGATCCTCAAACCTCCCTTTGTCCACCTGGAAACTAAATCGTCACATTCCAACACGTTGGTAAAAAATGGTATCTATATAGACATTATAACGCATTCATATTAAAAAAACAATCCAAGCTATAATGGGCTATCCTATCTTTAAGCATAAGAAAAGACCTTGCTAAAAGCCTAATATTGGTAAAATAAGAGTATAATATCAACAATTAAATACCTTTCATATAATCTACCGACTACACATAAAGTACACAATTTATTCTCTGATTTTACGCAACAACGTGAATAAATCACCAATAACTTGGGGTATATTATAATTGTACCAAGTGAGAAAAACCTTTTCATTAGTTTTCCCTTCTATTATAAAAAGCCCTCGGAACCAGGACCGAGGGCTTTTTACTTGTTTTAAATTGCCAAGAAAAATTTAAAAGTGACTGTTAAATTTAACAGTCACTTTTTATTTTAAGAATTATGCTGACCATTATACAAGGCTCGGTTAATGGCGTTAATATATGACTTTGCTGAAGCTTCCAATATGTCAGTACTTATGCCTCTGCCATTATAAGTCTTTCCCGCGAAATCAATTTGGGTCAAGGCTTCGCCGATAGCGTCAGTACCACCTGTTACTGCGTTCAATGAATACTGAGTCAATCTAACCTCCAAACCAGTACAACGATTAATAGCGTTAAAAATAGCGCTTATAGGGCCATCACCGCAGGATGCCTCCTCAACAGCACCATTTTTAGAACGTAGTTTTACTGTCGCCGTGGCGCTCATGGTACTCACCGAAGAAATATGAAAATACTCAATATGCCAGTATTCCGGTACAGACCGTACCTGTTCATCGATGAGAACTTCAATATCCCTGTCACTTATATCTTTTTTTCTATCAGCTAAAGACTTAAAACTCTTGTAGACCTCTCGGAAATCAGCATCGCTTAACTCAAAGCCTAATTTCTCCAAATGTTCTTTAAAACCATGACGCCCGGAATGTTTGCCCAGTGTTATTTCTTCGGTATAAATACCTATAGTTGTAGGATCCATTATCTCATAGGTAGCTCTATTCTTCAGAACACCGTCTTGATGGATGCCGCTTTCATGTAAAAAAGCATTACGGCCTGTAACAGCTTTATTGCGGGGGATAGCCATGCCTGAAAGACTTGATACCAAACGGCAGGTACGCCCTAACTCCTTTTTCTTTAAGCCCGTTTCAAGACCTAAAAGCTGTTTTCTAGTTTCCAGAGCCATAATCAATTCTTCCATAGCAGTATTGCCGGCTCTTTCACCTAAACCATTAACAGTACATTCTACTTGACGCACACCATTTTCCAAGGCGGCTAAAGCATTGGCAACCCCTAATCCCAAATCATTATGGCAATGACAGCTCCAAACAACTTTATCGCTATCGGGCACAGATTCGATAATCTTTTTAATAAAGGCTCCGAATTCCGTGGGTAAAGCATACCCTACAGTATCTGGAATATTTAAGACAGTGGCCCCTCTCTCAATAGCCAGTTGATATACTTCCTTTAAAAACTCAGGATCGGAACGAAAAGCATCCTCAGCGGAAAACTCAATATCCTCAAAATACTTGGCGCCATATTTCAAATGAGTATCCATGGTTTCCAGCACTTGTTCCCTGGTCATATTAAGTTTATAACGCATATGTAAATCAGAAGTAGCTATACAAACATGCAGACGTTTGCGCTGAGCTGGAGCTAAGCTTTCCCGTACAGCGTCTATATCCTTGACATTAGGACGGGCGAAACCACAGATAATAGGAGTCTTGACAATCTTAGCAATGGAACGCACAGCCTCCATATCACCGGAAGAGATGACTGGAAAACCAGCTTCTATCACATCTACTTTCAGCTTGCCTAATTGTTCCGCTATCTCCGTTTTTTCCCGAAAATTAAAGTTTATACCGGGAGTTTGTTCCCCATCCCGTAAGGTTGTATCAAAGATTTGTACTCGGTTATCCATCTCAGTCCTCCAAGATCATCTCCGTCAAAGGCGTACCATTTAAAACCATAGGCAGAACTAAATCTTCCTTGCTTATCCTCACCTCTAACAAGGCTGTGCCCTTATGATTCAGCCATTGCGTCATTGTTTTTTTCACCGCTCCCGGCTCTTCCAGGACATAACCACCAAAACCATAGGCTTTAGCGATAGCGGAGAAATTGGGATTGCCATGCAGATCTACACCGAAATATTCTTTATTACTATAAAAATGCTGCAACTGGCGTACCATACCTAAACATGCATTGTTGAATAAAAGAATTTTTATATCCAGCTTTTCCTGGGCAATAGTACCTAATTCATTAAAATTCATCTGAAAACTACCGTCACCAGTTATGGCCACGACAGTTTTTTGAGGCGATGACAACTTAGCCCCTACCGCCGCGGGAATACCATAACCCATGGTGCCTAAACCACCGGAAGATATGAAATTAGGCCCCGCTTCTATCTTGCAGGTTTGTGCAGCAAACATCTGGTGCTGTCCCACATCTGTTACAATGACGGCTTCGCCATCTGTAAGCTCGTTTAAAATCTCCATGACTTTCGGCGCAAAAACACCGGCTTTTTCCGGCACCTTCTGGGTGGCAATACGCCGCCACTGAGCGATCTGAGCCAGCCATTCACTATTTGGCTCCCCTTCAACTTTGCTCACTATATCTTTTAATACCAATTTAACATCGCCTACTATAGGCGTGCCGGATAAAATATTTTTACCTATTTCCGCCGGATCTATATCTATATGAATTATTTTCATATCCCGGGCAAAATCACTGTGATTCAGGGTAACTCTATCATCAAAACGACAGCCAATGGCTATCAGCAAATCACAATGGGACATAGCTAAATTAGCGCCTGGACGGCCATGAAGCCCTACCATACCCAGATTTAATTCGTTATCCGTCGCCATTGTGCCTAAACCCATAAGTGTAGTGCAAACAGGAGCGCCAATGGCTTTAGCCAGCGTTTCTACTTCCTCAAAAGCCTGGGAGGCGACTACACCGCCGCCAGCAAATATCAAAGGCTGTTTAGCCTCCTTTATCAGGGACAAAGCTTTCTTTATCTGTTTACTGCTTCCTTTTAAAGTGGGCTGATAACCAGGTAAATCAAGCTGTTTCTTATGCTCGCCTTTACACAGGGCGCCAGCTATATCTTTAGGAATATCTATGAGAACTGGACCCTTACGGCCAGTATTGGCAATATGAAAAGCCTCGTCTATTACCTCGGTGAGCTTTTCCGGATCTTTCACCAAATAATTATGCTTACAAATTGATTGGGTAATACCTGTTATATCCGTTTCCTGAAAAGCGTCAGTACCTATAAGGGAGGTAGCTACCTGACCAGTAAGAAGCACTATTGGTACAGAATCCATATTGGCTGTGGCTATGCCTGTCACCAAATTGGTAGCCCCAGGACCGGAAGTAGCGATTACTACCCCGGGTTTACCGGTGCGGCGGGCATAACCGCTGGCAGCATGTACCGCACCCTGCTCCTGCCGGACTAAAATGTTCCTTATTGAGCTTTTGCCCAGGCAATCATACACCGGTAAAATAGCGCCGCCGGGATAGCTGAAAACTAAATCAGTACCGTTTTTTTTCAAAGATTCAATTATGGCTTCCGCTCCTGTTTTCATCATTTACGCCTCCCGTTCTTAGCTCCACGGGTCAAGGCCACCTTGCCTGTACGAGCCATTTCCTGAATGCCAAAGGGCTCTAAATATGATTCCATAGCCTCGATCTTTTCCCCATCGCCGGTAGCTTCTATCATCAAAGAATCACTATTTATATCCACTATTCTAGCGCGGAAAACATGAAGCATGGTTTCCATTATTTCGCTGCGGTTTTCCGGTTTGGCTTTTACTTTAAAAAGGACAAGTTCCCGGCCGACATAGGGTTCATCGGTAATATCCTGAATTTTCACAACATCGATCAGCTTATATAGCTGTTTTGTGACCTGCTCAATAATACGATCGTCACCTTCCACGACAATTGTCATTCTAGACATATCAGGTGTTTCCGTAGTACCCACCGCTAAACTATCAATATTATAGCCACGACGGGCAAAAAGGCCAGCCACGCGCATTAGAACCCCTGACCTGTTTCTCACTTGTACCGATAGAACATGGAGCATAGACTTGTCCTCCTTTCTTTTGCTGTTACCTCACAACAATGGCACCGGTTGAGGCGGAAGTAACTCTCTTAGCGTATTTACCCAAATAACCTTTGGTGATCTTCGCCTCTGGTTTAACCCATTTCGCCCGGCGTTCCTCTAAAACACTATTATCTACTTTTAGTTCCAATTTATGCTCAGGAATATTAATAGAGATTATATCCCCTTCTTCCACTAAACCTATAAGACCGCCTTCCGCCGCCTCTGGTGAAATATGACCGATAGCCGCGCCTCTTGTAGCACCGGAAAAACGTCCGTCAGTCAACAGAGCCACGCTTTCACCTAAACCCATGCCCTGTACAGCCGAGGTAGGCGTCAGCATCTCCCGCATTCCAGGACCGCCTTTAGGACCTTCATAACGGATAACTATGACATCGCCAGGATTGATCTTGCCGCCATATAAAGCCGCCACAGCTTCCTCTTCGCCATCAAAGACCCGGGCAGGGCCTTCATGACACAACATAGATTCGGCCACTGCCGCCTGTTTGACTACTGCACCGTCTTTCGCTATATTGCCATAAAGGATAGCCAGTCCGCCTCTTTCGCTATAGGGCGACTCTAAAGGACGTATTATCTCGTTATCCAATACCCGCACTCCTTGGAGATTTTCTTTTAAAGTCTTACCTGTTACTGTAAGACCTTCTGTATATAGAAGTCCCTTGTCAACTAAACGTTTCATTACAGCGGGAATACCGCCGGCAGCATCTAACTGATCTATGTGATGTTCACCAGCAGGAGCTAATTTACAAAGATGCGGCGTATTCATAGATACCTGATTTACTGTGTTCAAATCTAAATCCACACCAGCCTCATGGGCGATAGCCGGTAAATGCAAAACCGTATTGGTAGAACAGCCTAAAGCCATATCCACCGTTAACGCATTTTTGAATACTTCAGGCGTCATGATATCCAAGGGACAAATGTTACGTTGCCACATCTCCATAACCTGTATACCAGCCTCCTTGGCTAAACGGAGTCTGCCGCTGTGTACAGCGGGAACAGTACCATTGCCAGGCAGTCCCATACCTAATACTTCGGTAATACAATTCATAGAGTTGGCGGTAAACATACCAGAACAGGAACCGCAGCCAGGACAACAATTATCTTCTACAGCATGGAGTTCAGCTTCACTGATTTTTCCCGCGGCATGAGCCCCCATAGCCTCAAAGGAGGAATTCAAATCCAATGTTTTGCCATTAAGCTTCCCAGGCAACATGGGACCACCACTGACAAAAACAGAAGGTAAATTAAGACGAGCCGCCGCCATAAGCATACCCGGAACAATTTTATCGCAGTTGGGAATAAAGACTAAACCATCCATACAATGGGCAGTTGCCATAACTTCAATTGAGTCAGCAATCAGTTCCCTGCTGGCTAAGGAATACTTCATACCAGTATGTCCCATGGCAATGCCATCACATACACCGATGACGCCAAATTCCATAGGGGTACCTCCCGCCATGCGGATACCAGCTTTCACAGCCTCGGCAATGGTACGTAAATGCATATGGCCGGGAACCACCTCGTTAAAGCTATTGACCACACCTATGATGGGACGTTCTATTTCCTTATCTATCAAACCCAGAGCCTTAAGGAGAGAACGCTGGGAAGAACGTTCAGGACCCTTTTTCATTATATCGCTACGCATATTATGCACGCCTCCTATTTTTTGTTTTATCTTTTAATTATATAAAAATAAGCAGGATTTTGCAATACTTAACAAAGAAAAACCCGAGCCCTTTGGGCTCGGGTCATACTTGGCGCTTTCCTTTAAAAATTATAAATTTCCTCCGGCGCAAACAACTTAACATAGTCTTTATCTCTAAGTAATTCCGTGGCCTTAACAAGATCCGAGGTCTTAAGAATTATACAAGCCTCTGAATCATCATCACAGACAAAAGCATAAGCGTATTCCACACTAATATCGTCTTCTGCCAATATGGCCAATACCTTGGCTAAAGAACCAGGCTTATCAGCAAAACCTACAGCTAAAACCTCTGTTATAGATACTGTAAAATCATTTTCCTTTAAAAGCTTAACGCTTTTTTCCGGTTCATCAACTATCAAGCGTAAAATACCGAAATCAGTAGTATCAGCCATAGAAATAGCACGCAAATTAATGCTGTTAGCCGCTAACAATTTAGTAATTTCAGCTAATCTACCAGGTACATTCTGTACAAATACAGATATTTGCTTTACGGTCATACCTTATCCTCCTTTATTTTTCAGGACTGTTACGCAAATCCACCACACGCTTGGCTTTGCCAGTAAAACGCTCAATGGTTTTAGGTTCAACCAAAGTGATCTTACAGTCAAGTCCCAGCACGGAACGGATATTGATACGTATCTGCGCCCGCAGCTTCTCTAAAGCACCATACTGATCCAAAAGATCACTGTCTGTCAGCTCTACCTTAATCTCTAATTTATCCTTAAAGTTTTCTCTGGTCAATACAAGCTGATAGTGGGGACCAATATGAGGGGTCGTAACAAGAACGCTCTCAATCTGGGAAGGATACACATTTACACCTTTGATAATCAACATATCATCAGTGCGTCCCACTATTTTAGTCATCCGGGCATGAGTACGTCCACAGGGACAAGGCTCATAGATCAAATGACCTACATCCTTGGTACGATAACGGAAAATGGGGAAAGCCTCCTTAGAAAGGGGAGTAATAACAAATTCACCATCCTCACCCTCGGCGGCAGGTTCCAGAGTCTCAGGATTTAACACTTCAACTATAAAATGATCCTCATTAATGTGAAGTCCGTTGCGATAGAGACACTCACCGGATATGCCAGGACCACCCAGTTCTGTAAGACCATAATTATCATAGACCTTAACGCCAACATTTTTCTCAATCTGATCCCGCATCTCAGGAGTACAAACCTCACTGCCAAAAAGACCTATCTTGAGCTTGAGTTTATCAGCCCTGCCCATTTCCTTGGCCAGCTCACTTAGATAAACAGCATAGGAAGGAGTGGCAATTAAAGTTGTTACCCCAAAATCCTCCATCAGCATAAGCTGCTTCTCACTATTGCCGCTGGATATAGGAACTACCATAGCGCCTATCTTCTGCATACCGTAATGCAGGCCAAAAGCACCAGTAAATAAACCATAACCAAAGGCATTCTGAGCTATATCATGAGAGGTTACACCAGCCGCCATAATAATACGCGCCATACAGTCGCTCCATAAATCCATATCCTTTTTAGTATAACCGCCCACAATTGGTTTTCCTGTAGTACCTGAGGAGGCGTGAATTTCCACGACATCATCAAGAGATGAAGCGAAAAGACCAAAGGGATAGTTATCACGCAAATCATTTTTCTGAGTCATGGGCAAACGCCGAATATCATCTAAAGTCTTGATGTCTTCCGGCTTTACCTTGGCTTCATCCATGATTTTTTTATAAAAAGGCACAGATTCATAACAACGTTTTACCGTCTCCTGTAATTTTACCAGCTGGATCTTTTTTATTTCATCCCTGGGCATTGTTTCTATATCTTTCTGCCACATCAGAGTAGTCATATTGTCCTCCCACTTAAATAATCGCACTATAGCACCTAAAAGGACACAGGAATAAACCCATGCCCTTATATATTTAAGATAATTTTACCCCAATAAAAATGAGTTGTCAACTATAGCCTGGCGTCCTATACAAATCAATATAATGTAAACCGGCGCCATTAGGCGCCGGCTGTTTGTTAATTAGATATCTTATTGAATTATTCTTTTATTTACAATTTTACTGGTTAACTGAAGATTTTCTTTTGCCTATTACCTTTACGGCTATAATCGACAAGATGATACCAATTACCGCGAAAATAGCACCGCAGAAGAAGGTAATCTGATAGCCTGTTGCGCCGGGATAAGTATCGAGCCAATAACCAATAAGAGTATAAATAAAAGCATCAGGAGTAAAACCAATGGCTGATACAATACCAACTACGGCAGCGTTAATGTTAGCAGGAACATTGGCTTCGTCAAGGACTGCGAAATAAACACCACGGTTAACATAAATTGCCACACCAAACAAGAGAATTAAAATAGTGGCCACCCAGAAAGAACCAGCCGGTAACAGAGCTAAGGCAGCAAAGCCAACACCTATAACTAAGAAAGAACCGATCAGGGTCTTTGCTGAAGAACCAGTCTTATCAGCTATAACACCACCAAAAGTACCGCCGAAAATCTGCAAACCCCAGGTGCGGATATTGCCAAAAGTAGCGGCAAATACTACGGAAGCGCCCATAACACCAGTTAAATAAGGTGTGGTATAACCAAGGCAGTCAAATACCATCATTGTACAAAATACTATACCTGCTACCAACCAAGTAATAGGTAATTTTAAAGCACTGACAAAACCGGCACCAAGAGACATTTTTTCACCACTGGCAACGGCCAGGGCTTTCTTTTCTTCCTTGTTGTTGGGAATAATGAAGAAGGTAAGAATACCAAGTACTATATTTATAGCAGCATAAGCTAAAATAACCGTACGAAGACCAGCTACCTCACTGAGAGCTGAATTAAACAGGACAACTATACCAAGACCTATTGCAGTAGCTGTGATACCGCGTAATCCTTCGAAAAGGCCATAAAGCCGTCCTTGCTCTTTAGAATCACCCATACCACGTACAAAGTTAATTACAGCAGGCCAGAAAATTAAAGAAGTAGAAAAAGCCCAGAAAAAACTGATAAACAAGCAGATGCCGTAAGAAGGAAAGGTAGCGAACCATACACCAGCCGCGCCGGTAAGAACTTGACCAATGGAAAGCAAGTATTTATCGGAAAATTTCATGGCAATAATACCACCGATAAGATAACATACCAACGAACCAAGACCAAAGGCAGTCATAAAAGTTCCTAATTGAGTATTGGTAACATTAAAAGCCACGATCATGGAATCATAATAACTATAGCGCAAATATGGCAGTTGATATATAAGACCACAGCCTAAGGCTAAGAAGAATAATACAAACCAACGATTTAATCCTTTTTTACTCATAAAAGTGATCCCCCTTATTTTTCACAAGTATCCTTATTCACCAGGATTATTGACCTTAAACAAAAATACTGTTTACATTTTATGGAATCTCCATATTTAACGGTCAATATTACAGTGCGGCGGCTGCGGGGAATAAGGATAACATTAGTCTTTACGATAGTCCGTAACAAACTTTATTATCATCAAACCCCGCAAACCATTGCCTAATAAATTGTTCACGACGATTGACTTATGTTCACGACATTTACTCATATTTTATTGCAAATTTTGTGCCAAAGATTATCTTTTAAAATTCTTAGGATCAATTTGGTACTTTTTCAGTTTTACCGAAAGACTTTGACGGGATATTCCTAATTTATCACCACAACGGGAAAGATTTCCCTTCGTTGCCCGCAACGCGAATTGCAGCAATTCCTTTTCATAGGCATCTACCATATCATTGATCGTCCCTTGGAAATTAAAAACCGGTGTAGATGGGACTAATGAATCATTTCGCGCTGTAAATACACTTTCAACATTGGGCATGCCCATTAATTCATCACTTAGACTCTGCTTTAAATAATCGGGTAAATGCCGCAGATCAAGCATGGTTTCACCATCTAAAGTCATATTCATGGAACTTTCAACGGCATTGGCCAGTTCCCGGACGGACGCCGGATACGCTCGCCGTTCTCGTCAAGGTCATAGACCTTCCGGCTCTTGGGGAGCCACTTGCCCTGTTCGTCCATCCCCCGCATGGTAAAGAGGATGTGGGCGTGGGGGTTGCCGTCCCCCTTGTCATGGATGGCAAAGTCGGCAA
>CAWVFN010000070.1:0-5422 GCA_963928475.1 Bacillota bacterium | reverse complement strand
ATTTACAAATAGTATTAGCTAACCAAACACGCGCCTGTAGCTCAGGTGGATAGAGCAACGGACTTCTAATCCGTGTGCCCGGGGTTCGAGTCCCTGCAGGCGCGCCAATTTTCTCAATATGGTGGGTGTGGCGAAGCGGTTAACGCACCGGATTGTGGCTCCGGCACTCGTGGGTTCAAATCCCATCACTCACCCCAAAAGCTTAATCCTTAGTTTAATATATAAACCCATCTATGGGGTGTCGCCAAGTGGCAAGGCAGCGGTTTTTGGAGCCGCTATTCGTTGGTTCGAATCCAGCCACCCCAGCCAAGTTTCTGTTTTTACAGACACAGCAAAAGACGGACATTCTTGTCCGTCTTTTGCTTTTTTCAATAATATTATCAAAAATAGAGAGATACACAACAAAAGTACTCAAAAGATTTAAATGCTATCAAAGTAACACTAAACATGGTAATACATTTTTTAGCGCAGTTCCTCCTGGAGACTTAATAAAAATTTTTCCGCCGCCTGAGAAAAAACCTGTTCTTTCTGCCAAGCCACCACTAAATCAGCGGTAATAGATGGCACCAGTTTTTTAAAACAAAGCTTACTCTCTCCTTCGGTATTAATTAGTCCATCGATAGAAAGAGCGCTGCCTATACCCTCCTCTACCATCACTGAAGCATTATAAATAAGATTGTACGTACCTACTACATTCAGTTCTGTAAAGGAAAATCCCAGCCAGCCCGTAAGCTCATTTTGGATAAGAGACTGACGGGAGCATAGAAGCGGTATATTTCGTAAATCCTCAGGCTCAATACTGTCCTTTGCCGCTAATGGGCAATCCTTTCGCATTAATAAGCCCCAGGTATCTACAGCTGGCAGCTTAAGATAATCGTATTTGCCCAAATCAGCGGCGCCAACAAAAAGGATGAAATCTATTAACCCTTTATCTAAACGTTCACGCATATCCTCACTGTTGCCGCTATAGAGATGAAAACGTATTTGAGGATATACATTATGCAGTCTTTCTATTGATCTGGCAATATATCTCACAGCTTCTGTTTCCCCTGCGCCTATATGTACATCGCCGCCCACCAGTTCTTCTTTAAATTTAAAATCAGACTCTGTTTTATCAGCTAAAGCTAATATTTCCTCGGCTCGTTTTTTGAGAAAAACGCCATCTTCTGTCAATGTCACACGGCGTTTGCCGCGGCGTAAAAGCTCACGCCCTAACTCATCCTCTAAAGCCATGAGCTGCTTGGATAATGTAGGCTGTGTAATGTGAAGCTTTTTAGCTGCCGCTGTTATATTTTCCTCTCTGGCTACCGCCAAAAAATATCTTAATACACGCAATTCCACCTTTATCACCCCTGAATTATTATAGCAAGAAAAACCATTCCTTTCAACTATGATAGTTAATAGTTAATAAGTATTTGCTATAGTTAGAAATTTGATTAAAATATTAAATAAAGTAAACAACTAAAAATATTTAAATAGTTAAAAGGAGTTGGATACTTATGATAAATTTTGATTTTTATAATCCTACCAGAATAATATTTGGCAGCGGCAGTCTTAACCAACTTTACGAACAAAAAATGCCAGGCCGCCATTGTATGCTTCTTACTTCTAAAGGTAAGTCAGTCAAAGAAAATGGCTATCTTGAACGTACCGTAGAACAGTTAAAAAAAGCCAAGATATCTTATTCTCTGTTTGATAAAATCATGGAAAATCCCACTAAAGACGTGATTATGGCAGGAGCATCTTTCGCAAAAGCGGAGCACTGCGATTTTATCCTCGCCTTAGGCGGCGGCGCTGTCCTCGACGCAGCCATCGCTATAGCCGCTATGGCCAAAAATGAAGGCGATCTTTGGGATTATGTACAAGGAGGTACGGGCAAAGGAAAAACTCTGTCTAACAAGGGTTTGCCTATAGTTACCATAACCACAACGGCAGGAACAGGCTCAGAAATAAATTGCTGGGGTGTAATCTCAAACTTAGAGACGAAAGAAAAAATTGGCTTTGGTGATCCCAGTTTAACACCTGTTCTGGCTATAGTTGATCCGGAATTAACACTTACAGTACCCCCTAAGTATACGGCTTTTCAAGGATTTGACGCCCTCTTCCACAATACTGAAGTTATGATATCTAAGGGCATAAATATTTTAAGCGAAGCTTTAGCTCTCAGCGCCATAGAAAATATTGCTCACTACCTCCCCATTGCTGTAAAAGAGGGAAATAATCTTGAAGCCAGGGAACATGTCTTATATGGAAGCACTATGGCCGGTATCACTATGCAGCTTACAAGTACTACCGCTAAACATTCAATGGAACATTCCATGAGTGCTTATCATCCCAATTTACCGCACGGAGCCGGTCTTATCATGATAGCAAAAGAATTCTATCAATTCTTTATCAATAATCACGCCTGTGATGGTCAGTTCATCAAAATGGCAAAAGCCATGGGAATCAAAAATGCCAACAAACCCCAAGACTTCATAACTGCCCTTATTAAACTGGAGGAAGACTGTGGAGTTGACGATTTACGCATGAGCGATTATGGATTCACTAAAAGTGAATTTATGACATTGGCTAAGGGTGCCAGATCAATGCAGGGTGGACTATTTTTAGCTAATCCAAAAGAAATGACCGATGATGACTGTGCGGAAATTTTTAGAAAATCCTATAAATGAGAGGTAAATCATGGATTTAGAAACATATCTCAATAAATTAAATTCCGGAGCGATTATAAAATCTGATTCTGAAGTCCACCGCTATATGCATAAGGCATCACAAAGGGCCTTGGCACTGACCGCTGAATTAAACAACAGCTATCATACACCAGAGGAAATCCGCAGTATCTTCCAAAAAATCATTGGCAAAAAGGTTGATGAATCCTTTGGACTTTTTCCGCCCTTCTATACTGATTGCGGTAAAAATATTACAATAGGCAAAAACGTCTTTATTAATATGGGATGCAAATTTCAGGATCAAGGCGGTATTTTTATAGACGATGGTACCTTAATCGGCCATAATGTGGTATTAGCCACTCTCAATCATGCTATACCAGCAAATCAACGAGGTGATATGAAACCTGGGCCTATCCATATAGGCAAAAAGGTCTGGTTAGGAGCTAATGTTACCATATTGCCGGGAGTTACCATAGGAGATGGAGCTATTGTAGCCGCCGGCGCCGTAGTCAACCGGGATGTACCAGCCAATACTATTGTCGGCGGTGTTCCCGCTAAAATTCTGAAACAAATAAGCGAGGATCAGGTCACTGAATAATATTAGAATTATTTAAGATCTTATGATATAATGGGAAACATATAAGAATCCACAACCGAGGCAATATAATGACGAATATATGATAATAGGTACTTCAGCTTTGGCTGAATATGAAATTGACGGAGCTGTGAATATATACGCCGGTTTCTACAACAATCCTTTTCTAATATGGGGACGATACCGTAAGAAACTTTTTAAAACCTTACTGCCTGTGTCATTCCAATTTCACCATACACAAATGGATGGTATACCAGCGGCAAAATTCCTTGACGATCTGGCAAAAGAGATTAACAGTCTAAAAAAATGTATTAATATTATTGAAAAATAAATGTGAGACGCCTTTACCGCGTCTCTTCTTTTTATGTTATATAAAAATACACATTGCTTATTTTTAGGTTTTGTTTTAAAATATAAACAACAGTAAAGTGAGGGGTAAAAATGTTAGATATTCCGGAAGATATAGAATGGCGTCGCCTTTTTGAGATCTCTTTACGGCTGCGAAAACTTGAACCATGGAAAAACTATAAAAATACAGAAATCATTACGTTAGAAACAGATGATGCCGAACCCTGTTTCTGTTCGATCCTCGGTTCTGAAGGAGACTATTACGGCGTTTCTCTTTATCCAGGTTATAAAAGTCTTAGCGGTTTACTCAAAATACTGACATTAGGTGCTGATCCACCCCTTAACGTAATTTTAGAAAACCAACAATGCCTTACGGTTTACTTTGGAGAAAAGGATATATTAAGTCCTGGTGATCTCAGCGCCATGGAATTAGGCGACTTTTCTCCTGAACCCGGTCCTGCAAATAATATCTTTTTTAGGACTTACACTCCTGGCTTGGCTCCATGGTATATAAATTCCGAGGAAAGCCGGCTGCTGCTTAAAAATCTAAGTATTTTATATCAGGGACTTCTATTAGCTGCAGAAAAAAACCTGAAAGCAAATCCGGAGAAAAGTGAAAATCTCTATATTAAAGCCACTGGCAGCCAGGAAGCAGAGATATACTTAAATGAACTCCCCTCTTTTGATTTAACAGAACAGATCCCTGTAATCAAGGATGAACTGTTTATCGCCAGGTTAAAACGGCAGCCACGCATAACTAACGCCATGGAAGCTGAAGCTACATACCTTCCCAGCCCAGTATTGGATGGGGAATCACTGAGGCCCTGCTTTCCGCAAATAGTAGCTTTAGCCGATCACGACGAAGGCATAATAGAAGATCACAAAATATTAAGTCCAGAAGATAATGTAGATGAAGAAATAATAAATCTGCTGGCAAACTATATAAAAAGTCATGGCAGACCCAGAGTTTTGATCATAAGAAAACAGGGAATATATAACAAAATCAAAGACCTCTGCCACAAAATAAATTTGCGAATCGAGGAAAGGGATAACTTAGAAATTCTTGATGATTTCCTAAGCCTGATAGGCAGCGGAAAACCAGTTAAGTGAGGTATACCTATGAACAGCAAAGAACTGCTCCTGCGCTTGCAGGAAAAAACCGCCCATTATGATTTAGATACTTTAAAACACGATTACAGCGTCTATCAAAATAACGAATTTGTAATTGCCGCTGATGACTATGAAAATATGAATAGAAAATATAACCTGGAAACTCTCATCTCTCTCAAGGAAAACCCCGGCAATTTTTTTGCTGAGCCGTTAAACGACAGATATATTTCCAAATTCAGAGACGCTATTAATGGCTACATGGATACTTACGCTCCGGGCAATGAGGAATTGAAAGATTATATTAGACAGCTTAACTGCTATCGCACTTTTATATTAAAAATACCCATGCATCCGGTTGGTATGAGCTTCCCTAATGGACGAGTTATACAAAAAGGTAATCAATATTACTGTACCGCGAAAAAATTTAATATGAATCAAAAAGATTCACTTTGCCGTTTCTGCATCGCAAAAATCTCTGAATTATAAAAAATATGCCGAAGTTTATTCTTCGGCATATTCCTTCAGAAAACGAAGCAGGGAAAGATTTTAGCATTTAGTATAGGCAATTAATACTGTCTCTTTACCGCACTCACGGGAAATCTTCTGTTCCAGCTCATCTATGGAACTTTTACACCCGTCCTTGAGATCAGCAAATTTATAGTCTTTACTATTGCAGCACATCTTTAGCACCTCCTTTGTT
>CAWVFN010000069.1:0-16682 GCA_963928475.1 Bacillota bacterium | reverse complement strand
TTAGAACATACAGAGTATTTGGGACATACTAAAGAAGAGATCTGTGCCACTAAGTCAGGAATAGTCAATAAAGGCTGTCATTTAGTTACCGGTATAACAGAAGAAAATCTTTTAAGTTTTCTTAGAGATAAAGTAGAATCTGTCGGTGCCAAGGATATCTCCGCTATAGGCCATGATTTTTCCACTGCCTTTGTGAAGGAAGACGCTGAGGGACAATGGTTTAATTATCGGGATGAGAATGGCACAATAGAAAATATATTTTTACCGCTCCGTGGCCGCCATCAGTTGTTAAACGCTGCTTTAGCTATTCGTGGAGCCTTACTTTGGGGTTTGGATGAGAGTGCTATTCGCGAAGGTCTTAAAAATACAATTTGGCCTTGCCGTTTAGAAAAGGTAGCAGAGAAGCCGGTAATAATTATCGATGGTGCTCATAATGACCATGGTATGGCAGTGCTGACAGACTTCCTCAAAACACATTACGCTGATAAAAACATCACTGTGCTTATAGGTATGTTAGCTGATAAGGAGCGGGAAAAGGCTGTGGCGCTTTTAGGACCGCTAACCGATAGAGTTGTAGTTACTAAGCCCAATAGCAACAGGGCTGGTGATTATGAGATGATAGCGGAGTTTTTTAAACCCTATTGTCAGGAGATATATTTAGAAGAAAAAATCCCTGAAGCTTGTGAGATGGCTCTTAAGTTAGTAAAAGACGAAGGTGAAGACGGTATCCTTTTGATAACTGGTTCCTTGTACATGGTAGCTGATGCCAGAGGATATTTATTAGGTATTGAAAGCGAATAAGGAAAGTGGATGTATTGATGGAAAAGATTGTTTTAGCTTCAGGTTCTCCTCGCCGCCGGGAAATTCTCAGTAAGTTAGGTTTTGACTTTCAGGTAAAGCCCAGTGATATAGATGAGAAAGTATTAGAGGAGGAAGAGCCTGGTTCTTATGTTTTACGTATGGCGGTACAAAAAGCTTTAGCCGCTGCTGAAGAAGAGTCTGCCGGCTTATTCATCGGCGCCGATACTGTTGTGGTAGTAGACGGCAAAATCATAGGTAAACCTATGAACGCCGAGGAGGCCAAAGAACAGCTGAGACTGTTAAGCGCCAGGGAGCATATTGTCATTACCGGCATAGGAATAGTAGATAAATACCATAATCGCACCGTAAGTTCTATGGAACAGACTATAGTATATTTTAATCCTCTCAGTGAGGGGGAAATAGATGCCTATGTTGCCAGCGGTGAGCCTCTTGATAAAGCTGGTTCCTATGGTATACAGGGTTTAGGTGCTGTTTTTGTCAGACGTATAGAGGGCGATTATTTTAATGTCGTAGGTTTACCAGTATCAAGGTTATATGGTTTGCTGAGTGAGTTAGGCTATAATTTTTGGCAAAAAAAGTAATTTTTCACCGATTAATCACTTAGCGTTGATATAAAAGAGGTATTATGTAAAAATGAAAATTCAGCGAAAATGGAAATTCATATTAATAGTAGGAATAGTTATTCTTCTTTTAATAATAGCCAGGAGCTGTGGTTCCAGTGATGGCGCCTCAGCACCGGAATCCGCGGCTAAGGCGGCTTTTGCTCCTTTTACGGCTGTCGGTGATTTTTTTAGTAATCTTTTTGATTTTGATACTAAAAAAAGCCTGGAAAAAGAATTAGACGCCGCCAATGAGGAATTAGCCAAATATAAGACAGAAGCTTCTTTGGCTGCGGATTTAAAAGCGGAGAATCAGCGTTTAAGTGAGCTATTGGATATCAAGGAAACCTATTCTAATGACTGGGACATGTGTGTCGCTTCGGTAACAGGCCGTGAAATTGACAATTGGTATGAGACGATAACAGTTGATAAGGGTTCTGCTGACGGTATAACCGAGAATTTAGCTGTAGTAAACCAACAAGGTTTAGTAGGCAGAACCAGAAATGTGACAGCTCATACTTGTGAGGTGCTTTTAATTCTTGACGCTCAGGGTTCACTGGGCGGTATGACTCAGGAAGGGCGTATCCCTGGTGTCCTGACTGGTATAGGCGGCGGTAAAGGTCTGTTAAATATGACTAATCTGCCATTTAACGCTGAGATTCAGTTAAATGATATTGTAGTTACTTCCGGCGTTGGCGGTGTTTTCCCTGCTGGACTGTTAGTAGGCACTGTGGTTAAAGTCAGCAATTCAGTGGATGGTTTAAGCAAGGTAGCGGTAATAGAACCATTCTGTGATTTTGACGCTATTAGTGAGGTTTTGATTTTAATACCCATACCCGAGAGTGAGAAAAAGACTGATTCTGGGGATGCCGATTCCCAGGAAGGCGATACTGACTCCTCTGATAATAGCAGCGACAGCCGTGATGACAGCTCTTCTGATAGTGATAGTAGTGATAACAGTGACAGTGATTCCAGTGATGCTGACGATAGTGAGGAGGCTAATTAAGGATGATGCTTTATATCATTCCCTATCTTTTTTATAGTCTGCTCGCTCTGATTGGGATTTTCTTGCAGGCTGAGTTTTTTTCCTTTCTAACAATCTTCGGCGTCAAGCCTGATTTGCTGGTTATTATAGCTATCATGGCTGGTTTGCATACAGATAGTAAGAATGGAGCGGTCGCCGGAGGTGTAGTGGGTTTATGGGCGGATCTTTTGGCAGGCGGCTATTTTGGGATACATATATTAGTTTACGCTTTTATTGGCTATCTTGCCGGCTGTATTAAGCATAAAAATATATTTAAAACATATCCTGGTTACTTTTTTATAGTTCTTTTAGGCAGTCTCCTGTCGGGTATACTTTTTATTATTTGCTATTCCTTGGTCGGCGCGAATTATCCCTTCTGGCGTAATTTTACAGCTATTGTCATACCTTACAGTTTTTACAATTCTCTTTTGCTGGTTTTATCTTTTCCCTTTATTTTTGTTTACCGCCGCTTCAGAGGGTTAAAAATAGGCTATGTGGATATGTTTGGCGCTGGTATAATCCTTATAAGTGATAACAAAAAGGTTGACATGAAATATGTTAAGGAGAGAAAGACCAAAGCCAAGTCTTCTCGCGCCAAGTCTAAGGGGACTTTATTTAAGCAGAGCGGAGGCGGCACTAAACATGGGAGTAAGCATGACGCAGGTGTAAATAAGGATAGGAGTAAGGCAAAAAACAGAACAACGGTCAGGAAACGGGATAAAAAAGCGGAAAGACAGGCAGAACTTTCCCAATTCCATAACGAAGGATACTATGGACCTTCTTATAATGACTCTTATCATTATTATTCTGTCAGGGATCACGAAGATGAAGAAGGAAATAGAAATGATTTCAGCAAAGGAAACAATAAGAAAAAGAAAAAGCAGGACAAGAGTGTGAAAAGAAATAGACGCGGGAGAAGATAATCGTGAAAAAAGAACATCCTATTCAAGCTGTTAATAGAAGGCTATTAGTCCTATACATATTTATAATCGTGGTTTTTGTTTTACTTATCGGACGATTATTCATGCTCCAGGTTGTAGAGGGTTCGGAATACGCGGAAACTGCGGATAATAATATAGACAGGGTTGTCAATATTGAGGCGCGCCGGGGTGTCATATATGACGCCAACGGCAATATTTTAGCCAGTTCCGAGCCTTTTATGAGTGTTAATGTATATCTAAATGAGGTTGAGGACAAAGAGGAGTTGTCTAAAAATCTTGCTGATTTATTTAACCGAGAGGATATATATGAAGCGGAGGAGGAAGCCAGGGCTGTTATCGGTGAGAGCAGTATTAGCGAGGCCATAGCAGAGAATACCCGTAAGCTGAAGGAACAGGAAGCCGCTGAAGCTAAGGAAAATGGTGAGGAATTGGAGGAAGACAGCGATACTGACAGTGATTCTGAGGAAGAGAGTACAGAAGGTACTATAGCTAAAAATCAGGTCACTACCGCTGAGGAGGTTTTAGAAACCATGACCTCCAGCGGCCGCAATTTCGAACCAGTATCTGTTAGAAGTTACACATATGATGTGGGCGTAAAAGTTGCTCAGATAATAGCGGAAAACCGAGATATTTATAAAGGTGTCACAGTAGAAGAAGAAGCAATGCGTACTTATCCAAACGGTTATATTTTAGGTCAGGTTTTAGGTACCGTTGGTATAATCAGTGAATCCCAGTTAGAGGAAGAAGGCGAAATTTACGGTTATAAACTCAATGATGTAGTTGGTAAAAGTGGTTTAGAGAGCTATTATGAGCATTATACCGTAGATGGCAAGGAAATGGGTCTCAGAGGTCAGGATGGTAAGCGTTATTTGGAAGTAGACGCCAGCGGCAATATAACCAATGTTATATCTGAGGAACAGCCGGTAAGTGGTAATTCGCTGAAATTGACGGTTGATCTTAATACACAAAAATATATGGAACTTGCTTTGAAGGAAGTGGTAGCTTCCGCTTCCAACTCTAAATGCGTAGCTGGCAGTGCTGTAATGCTGGATGTGAAAACAGGCGGTGTAATAGCCATGGCCAGTTATCCCTCTATAGATCCTAATGATTTTGTGCGTGGTCTTACAGAGGAAGAAGTTGATTATTACTTTAGTGACGACTTAAAACCTCAGTTAAATAGAGCTATTTCAGGGGGTTACGCTTCAGGGTCAACATTTAAGTTAGTTTGTGCCACAGCTCTGTTGCGGGCTGGTATTCCTGTTACCGATACTGTGGTATGTAACGGTACCAACGTACAAGAGCCAATGGCTGGCTGTTGGTCAACACATGGTACGGTAGATTTCTATTCCGCGACAGCGGGAAGCTGTAATATTTATTACCAGACCATGGCGGCGCGCATAGGTGAGGAAGCCCTTTTAGAAACGGGACGCCAATACGGTTTTGGTCAAAAAACAGGTATAGATTTACCTGGTGAGATTTCTGGTTTGCTGCCTACGCCGGAATGGAAGGCGGAGAATTATTCCGGAACTGAGAAAAACTGGCAGCTCTATAACACTTACTATACCGCTATAGGCCAGGGGGCTACGGTAGATACGGTATTGCAGTTAGCTTGTTATACCGCAACCATCGCAAATGACGGCGTTCGCATGAAGCCCTATTTAGTAGATGAAATCATTGATGATGAGGGTACAGTATTGATGTCAACTGAACCTACAGTAGTTGGTGACATGGAATTTACCGATGAGATCTCCGCAGACTTAGTACAGGCTATGAGAGATGTTGCCAGCGGCGAAGTTGGCGGTACAGCGGCTCAGCTCTTCCACGGTCTTCCCGATAGTCTCCAGCCGGCGGCGAAAACAGGTACCGCCCAGACTGGTTTATCCACAGACAATAATGATACGGACTTTCATGGTGTTTTTATCGCCTTTGCTCCTGCTGATGATCCAGAAGTGGCTTTTGCCGGTCTGGTTGAATATGGTACCAGCGGCGGCAGTTCGGCAGGTAGAGTATGCGAGGCTGCTTTTGAGGCTTATTTTGGTTATCAAGTAGATTATGACATAATATTGTCGGATCGTATCGAAGAATAAAAGAAAAAAAACCTTGGTTAAGCAGGTAAAATAGGCTATAATATCGTTGTAAATATTATGGAGGCGATATTATGGTTAAAGGCACTTGGATAGATTTAGAATCGGGTAATACTCTTTTAGTCAAGGGTCCTCTCCGTTCTGGTGAAAGAGTAGAATTTGACGGCAATATCGTAGTTGAAGGAGACGTCAATCCCGGTGCTGAAATAATAGCCGGCGGCAATATACTGATATTTGGTATTTTAAGGGGTGTGGCTCGCTGCGGCTGTTATGGTGACGAAGATACAAAAGTATCGGCGTTTTCCCTATTTCCAACCCAGCTGCGTATAGGTAGTCATATATCTTGTCCTCCTCAGGGATATCGTGGTTTATCCGGTTCTGGTCCGGAGACTGCCATGGTTAAAGATGGTAAAGTAATTATAGAATCTTTGTAATTACCTATAGTGTAGAGGAGGACAGCATGGGTGAGGTAATCGTAATAACTTCTGGCAAAGGCGGTGTAGGCAAGACTACCGCCACGGCAAATATAGGTACGGCTCTGGCGCTTATGGGCAAGAGAACCCTATTAATTGATACCGATATAGGTTTGCGAAACTTAGATGTAGTAATGGGTTTGGAAAACAGGGTCATTTACAATCTTGTAGATATTTTAGAGGGAAATTGCAGATTAAGCCAAGGTTTCATCAGGGACAAGCGTATAGAGAATTTATTTATAATCGCAGCTGCTCAAACTGGGAATAAGAGTGATATTACTGTCAAACAAATGATTGACTTAACTATGCGTTTAAGAGATGATTTTGATTTTGTCTTGATAGATTGTCCCGCCGGTATTGAACAGGGATTTAAGAATGCCATAGCCGGGGCAGACCGGGCTTTAGTTGTTACGACGCCTGAAGTAAGCTCGGTACGTGATGCCGATAGGGTTATAGGCTTATTAAATGCCGCGGAGTTAAAGAATACAGCTGTACTTGTTAATAAGGTACGCAAAGATATGGTAAAACGCGGCAATATGTTAAGCGTTGATGATGTTATGGATATTTTGGCTGTTGAGCTTATAGGGGTGGTACCCGATGACAAAGGGGTGGTTATAGCTACAAACCGTGGTGAAACTGCGGTAAAGAGCCAGATCTCTGTGGCTGGCCGTAGCTTTAACAATGTGGCCCGGCGTTTGACAGGAGAGAATATAGCTGTAGATAAGTCCTTAAAGGGTTGTGGTATCTGGCATCGTTTTTTTGGTTTAGCCCGAAGGTAGGTGAGGGAAATGAATATCTTGAAGAAATTATTTTACCGCCGCAGCTTTAAGGATAAAGAGATAGCTAAAAAGCGTTTGCAATTAGTATTGATTCAAGACCGGCTGGAGTTGTCCCAAAGCGAGTTGGGAGCCATGAAAAATGATATAGTTGGGGTAATAGCCGCATATTTGCCTATCAATAAAGAGCAGATGGAGATAAAAATACGGCGAGAAGACGACACAGTGGCCTTAATAGCGAATATTCCCGTAACGGCGGTAAGCTCCGTGAAAAATAGATAGAATAAGGGAAGGACAGAGCGGAAGCTCAAAAATAATGAGATTAGATATAAAGGACTTAAAAAACAAAGGATATAAGGGGTACCGCAATTTTGCTGGCGGCACCAAGGAAGAGCGGCGGAAAAACAGGCAGAAGTTAGGTATTTATAATAAGATTGACTATGTCACTCTGATAATTTTCGCTCTTTTATTGGCTATTAGTCTATTTATTTTGAATAGTGCTTCGGCAAATGTTATTGAAGGTAATCCCAATTATTATATAAATCGTCAAGCTTTGCTGATGATCGGCGGGGTAGTATTGTTTATTACTACCATGATATTAGATTACCGCCGCTATAAAGAATATGCCAGATTGGCCTATATTGCTATTTTGGTGCTTCTTGTTATTGTACTTATTTTTGGTACAGGTTCCGGTGTTAAAAGCTGGATATTTGGTTTCCAGCCGTCCGAGTTAGCAAAACTAATTATGATTGTTGTTTTCGCTTCTTGGCTGTCAGAAAACAGACAGGAACTCAAGAGCGCGAAATTTACTTTAAAAAGTATTGGTTTAATGTCTATTCCTATGCTTCTTGTGCTCGTTGAGCCTGACTTGGGAACGGCTTTAGTATTCATTTTCATCATGTTTGCCATGCTTTTTGTGGCGGGAGCAAACCGTAAAGTTTTATATGGTATAATTGGTATTTTAGTTTTATGTACTATATTCATATATGTGGTTTTGTATTTTTATACTGATGGCTTTACGAAACAGCTTGAAAGCAATATTCCTTTTATACCCATGCGCATGTATCAGCTTATGCGTTTGGTAATATTTATAAATCCTCAGATGGATCCTTATGAGAGCGGATACCATATTATTCAAAGTAAGATAGCAATTGGTTCCGGTGGCCTTTTTGGCAAAGGTTATGAACAGGGAACTCAGGTTCAAGGCAATTTCCTGCCTGCCCATCATACTGACTTTATTTTTTCTGTTTTAGGCGAGGAAATGGGATTTTTCTTTACTGCTTTTGTACTTATTCTCTATATGGTATTTCTAATCCGCATTATGCGCGTTGCTTTTATTTCCCGGGATTTTTTCGGTACCTTAATTGTGACAGGCATATGTTCCATGTTGATTTTCCAGGTTTTGGTAAATATTGGCATGGCTATGGGTATTATGCCGATTACCGGTATTCCCTTACCCTTCTTTAGTTACGGGGTTACCAGTCTATGGGTTAATATGATGTCTATAGGCGTTGTTTTCAGTATAATGCTGCGGGGACGTAAAACGTCATGAGTGATATTGTTTGAATAGATATTGAGGAAAAACTTATTCAAGTCAGTCATAAAATTCTGATTTGTCCAATAGTATTTTGTAAAAGCTATTGGGAGTGTGATTGATTTGGGTCGTTATTATCAGGAACATAAATATAAAGCCGGGAAGCGGAGAAACTTGTGGCGCCGCAGTAGTTTTTCCCGGCCTGCCAGAGGTATTAGGAAGAAAATAACAGTAGTAGGCATCTTATTGATTATAGCCGCGGTAATACTGTGGCAAAGCAGTGCTTCTCCTCTGGGAAGTTTAAAATCTGGTTTAAGTGATTTAGGGTCGTCATTAGAGAAATCTTTTACTCAGGCCATAGCCTGGAGCAATGAAAAGTTAGGCTTAAAAGATATGTCCTTTGCTCTGCCGGTATCCTCTGGCGTAGTGGTGGAGGATTATGGCGTAGTATTAAATGAAGCTGGAGAGGAGACATATCACAGTGGTGTCGATATTCAGGTGCCGGCTGGCAGCGAAGTATTGGCGGCGGAAAAGGGTTCTGTGATTGCCGTTGATGCCCATGACGATTCTACCTATTGGATTACAATTAGTCACGAAGGCGGCTGGTCAACTGTGTACGGACGTTTGGGTCAATCCAATGTTGCCGTAGGTGATGAGGTGGAAAAGGGAGCCGTATTAGGTACACCGATGAAAGAGACACTACATTTTGAGGTATTAGAAAACGGGACTCAGAAAGATCCTGTAAACTATTTTAATAATGAACAATAAAGGCACTAAGATATGATTTGTGAGGGAAAAGATGAAATCTGAAAAGTCAGTTGAGGTTGAGAAAATATTAAAAAGGGTGCAGCGTCCCAGTCGTTATATAGGCGGTGAATGGAATTTGCCGCCTATAGACTTTACCAAGGGCAAAGTACGTATGGCCATGGCTTTTCCCGACTTATATGAGGTCGGCATGAGCCATCTTGGTTTACGTATTCTCTATGAAGTAGTGAACACTACTGGTAAATATACGATGGAGCGAGTCATGGCGCCAGGTCCCGACTTAGAAAGGATTTTACGTGAAGAAGGGCGGCCATTATTCACTTTAGAAACCAAGGAACCCCTGAATAATTTTGATGTTGTTGGCTTTAGTATACAGTACGAGTTATCGGCTACTAACATACTCAATATGTTGGATCTGGGCGGTATACCTCTGCACGGTTCTGACAGAAATCACCGCCACCCCATTATTTTGGGCGGCGGTCCTTGTGTTTATAACCCGGAGCCATTTTCTCCTTTTTTTGATGTGTTTTTAATTGGGGAGGGTGAAGAAGCCCTGTTAGAATTTCTTGATTTATATGCGGAAATTAAACCAGGTGAAAGTGATGAGCGCCGGGAAATCTTTTTCAGAGAACTCAGCCGTATAGAGGGATTTTACGTACCCTCATTATATCAGGAAAGCGGTGATGGTGCTGTAAAACCTATCAGTGACGCTCCTCCTGTGATAAGAAAACGTTATATAAAGGATTTAGATAAGGTTAAGTTTCCTCTAAATCCTTTGGTGCCCCACAGTGAGATAGTGCACGACCGTGGAGTTATAGAGGTTTTCCGAGGTTGTCTGCGGGGCTGTCGTTTTTGCCAGGCTGGCATGATATATCGTCCCAGACGTGATAAGAATCTTACAACCCTCCTGTGTGACGCTGAGGAGATAATCAATAACAGCGGTTATGATGAACTGGGCCTTCTTTCCCTCAGTACTATGGATTACGGTGAAATAGGCAGTTTGGTAGATCAGCTTACGGAGCAGTATAGTGACGCGGGGATCAGTCTAAGTTTACCATCATTGCGGATAGACGCTTTTTCCGTAGAACTTGCGAAAAAGGTACAGAAAGTACGTAAGGGTACTATGACATTGGCTCCTGAAGCCGGGAGTCAGCGTATGCGGGATATTATTAATAAAAATATTGAGGCTGAGGATATAGTTAAGACTGCGGCAGAGGCCTATGCTAATGGCTTTAAAGCTCTAAAGTTCTATATGATGATAGGTTTGCCCTTTGAGGAAGATGGCGATATAGATGGCATAAAAGATTTGATTAAATCTGTTAAATCAGCGACAGGTAAAGACCTTAACCTTACTGTGAGTTTGGGTACTTTTGTGCCTAAGGCTTTTACTCCTTTCCAGTGGTGTGGTCAGGAGAAAGGTGATGTTGTAAGAGAAAAACAGCGTGAATTGAAGACTTGGGCAAAAGGCCAAAAAGGTGTGCGTCTTAATTATCATGATTTTGCCACAGGTTTTCTGGAGGCTGTTATAGCCAGGGGAGATAGGCGTATAGGTGATGTATTAGAAAAAGTTTATTCAAAAGGCGCCCGTCTTGATGGCTGGAGCGAATATTTTAACGCTGATTTATGGACAAGTGCTTTTGAAGACACTGGTATAATTCCCCAGGATTACGCTGAGCGTAATATTGACTTGGCTGCTCCTTTACCCTGGGATCATATATCTTGTGGAGTTACGAAAAAGTTTTTACAGCGTGAGTATAATCGGGCTAAGGAAGGAACAACAACGCCCCATTGTTGGGACGGGCCTTGCGGTGGTTGCGGTGTAGGCTGCAGAAAGGAAGGTAGCGAGCCATGGGATACAGAATAAATTATGAAGTCAAAGGTGATATGGCTTTCCTTTCCCATCTGGAAATGATGCGTTTATGGCAAAGGGCCTTACTTCGTTCAGACTTGCCTGTAAGCTGGACCCAAGGTTTTAATCCTCGTCCCAAGTTGTCACTGGGACCGGCTAAAGGAGTTGGGATTGAGGGATTAAGTGAATATCTTGACGTAGAATTTAAAAGGCTCCTCAAGGGAGAGGAGATTATAAGGAATCTCAATAATGTACTGCCGCAGGGAGTACATGTACTGCATGTACGGGAGCTGCCCCCAGGCACGAAACTTTTGGAGGCCGTAATTAATGAGGCTGTTTACAGGGTTACTTTTGACTGTGGCTGTCCTGAAGATCTTTTGTCTAAAGCAGATGCTTTTATGGCGGAGGATAAGTGCTTATTTATACGTCATAGCCCCAAAAAGGATAAAGAGCTTGATCTTAGAGCTTTAGTTTATAATTTAATTGTGGAAGATGAAACCTTATTGATCCATGGTAAATTGGGCGCCGGCGGAGCTGTCAGACCTTCTGAAATTTTGACAGTTTTAGGCTATTGGGATATAATGAAAGATATAAATATACAGAGGGTAGGTTTATATATACGTCATGGTGCCCGACATGATAATCCCTGAGGAAATTCCTATTGTAGCGAGAGGACAAGCTATGGAAAAAGAGATAATTATCAGAGCTGAAAATGATGAGACAATGGTGGCTGTAATAGAAGATAAGCGGTTAGTAGAGCTCTATATAGATAGGGTTGACGAGGAGCGGCTTACCGGTAATATCTATAAAGGCGTGGTAGAAAACGTGCTTCCGGGAATGCAGGCGGCTTTTGTGGATATAGGTCTGAGTAAAAACAGTTTTCTTTATATTCGTGAGGTCTTACCCAAATCCGCTTCTGAGGATGAGATTCCTGAGACTGTGGAAATCAGCGATTTATTAAAGAAAAACCAGGAAATATTGATACAAATTGTTAAAGAGCCCACTCCGACTAAAGGTGCCAGAGTCACTACACATCTAACTTTAGCCGGCCGTTATTTAGTACTTATGCCGACAGTTTCTTACATTGGCATTTCCCGGCGGATAGAGGATGAGGCAGAGCGTGACCGTCTTTTATCCATGGCGGAAAAGATTTGTCCTGCTGGAATGGGACTTATTGTGCGTACAGTAGCCTATGGAGCCAAAGAGGAAGAACTGTTGGCTGATCTTAAATGGCTGAAAGGTGTTTGGTCCAAGATCGTTAATAAAAGCGCTCATTCTGGCGGCGGTAAACTCATTTATAAGGATTTGGACTTATTATCCAGTATAATGCGGGATCAAGTCACGGAAGAGGTAGATAAGATAATTGTTAACAGTGAGGATACTTATAAAGCAGTAATGGATAGTCTGCAGTTTTTCCCCGGCGATTATAAAGAACGAGTAGTTGTCCGTAATATGCTTGAGGTTTTTGAAGAGTATGATTTGATCAATGAAATCAAGAAGGCAGGCAAAAGGAAAGCCTGGTTAAAGAATGGCGGCCATATTATAATTGACAATACTGAGGCTCTAACCGCTATAGATGTCAATACTGGTAAGTATGTTGGTACTACAAATTTGGAAGATACTGTAGTAAACGCGAATTTAGAGGCAGTAGAGGAGATAGTCCGTCAAATCCGTTTACGTAACATAGGCGGCATAATCATTATTGATTTTATTGATATGGAAAAGATGGAGGATAGGGAAAAAGTCATAAACGCTTTGGCTGAGGAGTTGAAAAAGGACAGAATAAAGACTAATATTTTAGGTTTAACTCAGCTTGGTCTTTTGGAAATGACCCGGAAAAAAACTGGTCATGGCTTAAATCAGATGATGGATACAGAATGTGCTTTTTGCGATGGCAGAGGCCGGGTATTCAATCATTCTATGACTTGTTTGCAAATACGCTATGAAGTGGAGAAGCTGGCGAAAACCACTACTTCCGATACAGTGGTAATCAGTGCCGCGCCAGAGATTATTAAATACATAAAACTGAATAGATTAAATTCCAAATGGGCGAAGATAACAGGAAAGTCTATTATACTTCGGGAGGCAGAGGTTAGTGGTCATGAAATCTGCGTTCGAGGAGATTTTGAGTAAAGAAATCACGAAACAATTAACCAAAAATGAAGGATTATTTTACAGTCATTGTACAGGGGTAGCTAATGTCGGAAAAAATTAGGATAATTCAATATGGCTGTGGGAAAATGGGCCGGCTCATTATGGGCTACGCTTTAAGGAAGGGTTGTGAAATAGCGGCGGCTTTTGACTCTGATTCTCGTCTTTGGGGAGAGGATATAGGATCTCTCATTGGTATTAGAGATTTAGGGATCAAAGTAGATCCTGAGTACAGGGCGGAAAAGATGTTAGCCGCTGTTAAGGGAGATATAATGGTCATAGCCACGGAAAGCCGCCTTAAGGACGTGGCGCCAATTTACAGACTGGCTATAAATAACGGTCTTAATGCCATTTCCAGCGCTGAAGAGGCGCTTTATCCCTGGAATTCTTCTCCGGCTTTAGCAGCGTCTTTGGATGCTGAGGCGAAAATATGTCACTGCACTATAAGCGCCGGCGGCTACACAGATTTCGCCTGGGGAACTTTGGTAAAATCTTTTGCCGGTGCCGCCGTGGATATAAATATTTTAAGAGGGGAATCGGTGTATAATGCTGAAGATTACGGTGCCGCTCTCTGTTTAGGTCATGGCATTGGTCTATCCCCCAGTGATTTCGCGGCAAAGTTCGGTGTTTTTAATGATTGCTCTTACCCTGAGATTCAGAAACTTATATTGTCCGATTCTTTTGAACCATCATATATGTGGAATCAAAACGGCTGGTTAGCTTCTTCTCTTGGCCTGAGGATAATAGACCAGCGTCAGCGGCTTTTGCCTGTAATAGCTGAAAGGCAGGTTTATTCAAACTCTTTAGTCCGGAATATTCCGGCTGGCCATGTTATTGGTCTGACAGCGGAGGTAATTAGTGAGACAGCGGAGGGCGTCAGATTGGAAAGCATAAACCGGGGTCAGATTTTTACTGGTAATATGGAGGATTACAGCTATTGGCGAATTAAAGGCGATCCTGACTTTAGTATAAAAGTGGATCTGCCGCCGACACCAAACTTAACCGCTTCGGCTTTAGTGTCTCGGATTCCTCAGGTGATAAAGTCATATCCCGGCTACATCACTTCTGACAGATTGGATGATCTGAATTTTACACCTGTCCCTTATATCAGGTCATAATAAAAAATCCCTTTCTCAAAAGAGAAAGGGATTTATATTTATAGATTGCTGTTTTATTGTTCACTGGTACTGTCGTTGCCGCTGATGACTCGTGCTTTCACTGTTTCTTCTTGTTCCTTGCCTGGTTCATATTCGTTTAAATGTCCGTAATTAGGAGTTTCATCTATAGAGTCATCGTAGGAGAAAGTATAGGCAACGGTACTGCTTAGCGGTATTCTATTTTTACCGGCCTGTTTTACTACAATAACATCTCCATTTTGCAGATCGTAATTACTGAGCATGAGAGTATTATTATTGAGGAAAGTAGTTGACTGCCGTTCATAATTTACATATATTTTGCTGGCATCGGTAAATCCCTCACCGAATACGTAAACAGTAGAGGTGCCCTGATAGTACATAACGTCAGTAATATAGATTTCATCAATACCCATTTTGAGGTCGGTAGGCTCGTAGGGACTTACGCCGTCGTAGGCGTATTTTTTGCCATAAAGCATATCGTACTGTAACTCTTCCAGATTCTGGAGATAGGTAAAGGATGAGCCTTCCTGCTGATGGTATTTAGTAATAATGCCGTTATCTATTCCCAGTAATCCCAAGACATAAGCGGAGAGTTCATAAGTGGATACATCTTTGTCTTCGGCATCCAGACCAAAATTACTCCAAATTACATATTCAGTTTGATAAAGATTGCCGTTATCCAGATCGGTAGGACTAATATCTAAACTCGGCAGATGATCGCCGTACATTACTACTACTACGTCTTCATCATAGTTTTCCAGTTCTGTCAGCAGATCACCAATAAAGGCGTCTACTTCATGAAGCTGTTTTATATAGCTGGTGTAAGCGTCAATATCCTCATCTTCAGCCATAGTTAGTTTTATAGGTTCAGTGTAGTCCAATGTTTTAGCATTGTATTTGCCGTGACCTTGTACTGTAATGGTATAAATAAAATCCTGTTGGTCTTCTGTATGGTTCAGGGCTTTCATTATCTCTCCGATCAAAACCTCATCTTTAGCCCAGCCAGCGGCAGTATACTCAACATCCTGCATGTATTCTTTAGAGTCAAAGCAGTCAAAACCCAGCATGGAGAAAACCTCATCCCTGCCGTAGAAGGAAGCTCTATTATTGTGCATAGCATAGGCGTAGTAACCTGATTCTTTAAGGTTATAAGCCATGCTTTCACAGGTTTCATCTAAGAGAACGGTTTTGTAGGGATATTCTCCGGCACCAAAGAAGTCTAAGCTCATACCGGTCAGTACTTCAAATTCCACGTTAGCGGTACCAGCTCCTACAGACGGTACATTGAGAAATCCTGAGGGATAATATTCCTTTAAGTAAGTAAATACTGGATTGGGATCTTCATTAAATTCCACATTTTTTAGGTGGTTGGCGTCAAAGAATGACTCTAATTGTATAAATATAATATTTGGATGTTCTTCTTCAGCGTCGTCTTTATCGCTGGCTTTCAGAGGATCAACAATTTCTTTTATTGTTTCTTCCGAATAGTTAGTGGGTTTGCTGATACCGGTATCCACAAAACTGTTGGAAAGACAGTAAGCGAAGCCGAAGTTTTCATAAGCGTCGGCTAAGTTTCCGAACCTGGCGCCAATTACCTTTGTTTCGGCACCGACATAGGATACGGTAAATACTAAGGCCGCAATAACAGCTAAAGCGCAGAAATAGCGTTTATACATCATTTTGCCTTTATGTTTAGGCGCTTTGAAGGCCAGAACGATAATAGCCAGAATGACCACTATCAGCAAAATAGTCAGAAAAATAATTTGAGTTTTGCTAAGATAGATGTCAATAATACTTAAAGCGTAGGGTATTAAAGTAAGGTCTATGGCGGAAAATGGTGTAGTACGGAAGCCTAAAAGGACACAGTTAGCTATGCCGCTTCCCAGCCAGAATACTGTTACCAAAAAGAGTACAAAATAACGGCGCCGAAAAAGCAGGGCTATACACATAGTTAACATAATGATTAACGCGTTGTAAAAAAACATTAGTGGGCTGCCCACAAAGTATACAACGGCGTCTATCAAGGAACGCCGCCCTAATGCCTCTAAAATGAAGGCTAATAATACTGACCATATACCGCAAAAGAGGAGAGGTTTTTTTAGAATATTTCCTATTCTTGTATTGATGGTCGTTATGATATGAGAACCACGTTTTCTTGTTCTCTTAAAGAATTCGTGTACTTTCATTATTTTTTCACTTTTCTTTATTTTAAATTTTACAGCTTGTCACTGTAGTTTAAATAATAATGATTATCTCAAGTGAATATGTCTATATTGTGTAGTTTTTAAGATTTCAGAGAAAAATCTTGCAAAATATTTCCGTCCATATCTTTTATTGTGTAGGTTCCGTCCTCATAGGTCATATAGCTGTTGACGTTGCCGCCTTTAGGTATGGAAACGGACCCGGGATTAAAGTAGTAATAATCTCCCATATCAGATAAGGATTGTATGTGTGTATGACCGTGTAGGAGGATATCTCCTTTTTTTAAAGGCGGCAGGTTGTTTTGATTATGAACGTGACCGTGAGTT
>CAWVFN010000068.1:0-23070 GCA_963928475.1 Bacillota bacterium | reverse complement strand
TGAACTGATAAAAGCGGAACAGGCATGACCGAAATCATGCCTGTTCCAAGAAATTCACCTATTACTGTTTTACGACCACCGAGCATTACAGCGGGTATTTTTTATTCATTATACAACCGTGAAGAAGTAGCTATTATATCCACACCAGTACCAACGATATCCGCTATTATGGTATCACCGATAGCTATGCGTTGCCCTGGCTGAATCGCTGTCGCGTTTATTACCGCCATGGCCTCAAATATTTTACCCTTTGGCAAAGGTTCCTCAGAGCGCACTGACAAAGGCGCACCTCCTATAACCTTTACTGTAGTAGTAAGGGTACGAAGAGGATTTACACACTCTGTTTTAGCGTATTTTTCACCCCGTTTGCAAAGATTACCGCTGACGCTTACTACCGCGCCATCTTCCATTTCCACCGTCAACTGACAGCCAACGGGACATATTATACAAGTTAAATGTCGTGTTTCTCTCATGATTTAACCACCACCTCTACGGTAATAGCATCGCCATCGGCTGAAATGAGATCCTGCTGATCCAGCACAATCGTTTCCATTTCACCTGGGGTCACAATCCGCTTACGCTGACGTGCCAGCTGACGTCCGCCAGCGGTGACAGTTACGTAAGCGTCACGGTAAACATTATCAGAGCGCAGGAATATTTTAGTGTCACCCTGTCCTATATCCATAACTTGAGGTACAATATAGCGAACTCCTTTTCCCGGTACCATACGGAAAAGCTTGCCGGTATTCCTTGTGCCCATAAGATAGTTTGCCGCGGCTATACCAGCGATCTCGGCCTCCTCAGAAACAAAGTCTACAACATCGTGTACATGAAGAACATTGCCGCAGGAAAAAATCCCCGGCACGCTGGTTTCCCGGCGATTATTAACTACAGCACCGCCGGTTATAGGATCCAGCAAAACACCGGCTTTTTTCGCCAACTCGTTCTCCGGGATTAGGCCAACAGATAAAAGCAGGGTATCACAGGGAATAAATTTTTCCGTTCCCGGAATAGGCTGACGCTGTGCATCCACTTCCGCTGTGACTACTCCTTCTACCCTCTCTTTTCCCCTGATCTCAATAACCGTATGGCTAAGATAAAGAGGGATATCAAAATCATCCAGACACTGGACTATATTTCTTTTCAGACCGCCGGAATAAGGTAAAAGTTCTAAAACAGCCTCAACCTTACCACCCTCTAAAGTCATGCGCCGGGCCATGATCAAACCTATATCGCCAGAACCAAGTATTACGACTTTTTTACCCGGCATATAACCACGGATATTAACAAAACGCTGAGCCGCTCCGGCAGTATAGACCCCAGCCGGTCTTGTACCAGGAATATTAAGAGCCCCCCGGCTTCTTTCCCGGCAGCCCATAGCTAAAATAACAGCTTTAGCTTTAACACGGAACATGCCGTCAATTTCGTTTACCGCCGTTATCTCGCAATTATGATCTAAATCCGTGACCATAGTATTTAATTTATAGGCTATAGACAGATCTTTTACCTGTTTACTATAGCGATAAGCATATTCAGGACCAGTAAGTTCCTGATCAAAACGGTGTAAACCAAAACCATTGTGAATACACTGATTAAGGATACCACCTAAAGAATCATCACGTTCTAAAATCAGGATATCCTCTATACCACGATCTTTAGCCGCGACAGCAGCGGCCATGCCAGCTGGCCCACCACCTATTACTACTAAATCTTTATAGATGACCTTTTCAATTTTCTTCATAACATCACCTATTTCGTCCTTCCCACCAAGAGCTCTGAGCCTTTGCCCCGTTTGGTTACTTCCTCGGGTTCCACATTTAATTCACGGCTTAATATATCGGCTACTAAAGGCAGACAAAAACCACCCTGGCAGCGACCCATACCAGTACGGGTTCTGCGTTTGATGCCGTCTGTAGTGGTGGCTCCTGGATTGCGATGGATAGCGTCTAGTATTTCACCTTCGCTGATCTCCTCACAGCGGCAAATGATCTTAGCGTATTTAGGATTTTTCCTTATCCACTGCTCCCTCTCTTCATAAGGCAACTCATGCAAATAGGGAGTATTAGGCCGCACAGGATCGTAATCCTTTTTTTTCTGCGTCAATACCCCTTCCTCTCTTAAATACTTCTCTACAGCCAAAGCTACAGCGGGAGAAGACGCTAAACCAGGGCTTTCCATGGCGGCTACCTGGAAAAAACGAGGAACCGATGAGGAAGGGCCAATTATAAAATCACCAGTATCGCCTACAGCTCTTAAACCGGTAAAGGAAGTTATAACCGCATTCAAAGGCAGGTTAGAAATGGGCAGATGACCACCGGCAGCTACTTTAGCTAAGCCTTCTCTGGTAGTAGAAGTATCTTCCTTATCTAATATATCCTCAGCAGTAGGACCAACAATAATATTGCCGTCAGCAGTAGGACTGACTAAAATACCCTTGCCCATGGGTCCCGGCGCTTTAAATAAAGTATGACGTACCATACCGCGAACCTCTTTATCAAGAAGCAAATATTCACCACGGCGAGGATGGATACTAAAAGAAGTATCGCCGGCTAAAGCACTGATCTTATCAGCATATAAGCCAGCGGCGTTAATAATGTATGCCGCCTCAACCATATCATCGGCAGAATTAATCTCAAAATAGCCGTTAACCCAGCGAATAGATGTTACCTCAAAATTTCGGAAAAGCTTAACACCGTTATCCATGGCATTGCCTAAAGCCGCCACTGTAAGGCTATAAGGACAAATTATGCCGGCTCTTTTAGCGTAAAGAGCGCCAATAGCGTTATCAGAAATATTGGGTTCTAACTCCCTTAACCTATTTCTATCGACAATTTCCAGATCCTCGACGCCGTTTAAAACTCCCCTGGTATACAGCTCATTAATGGCGGCGATCTCCTCTGGAGCATAGGCCACTACCAGAGAGCCATTTTGTTCATAGGAAACTCCTAAATCTTTAGCGATTTTGGGCATCAAACTACAGCCCTCTACGTTATAGCGGGCTTTTAAGGTGCCTGGTTTACAGTCAAAACCGGCATGCACAATGCCGCTGTTAGCCCCAGATGTTCCCATGGCTACATCAGCGCATTTTTCCAATACAATAACGGAAACATTATACTTCGACAACTCTCTGGCAATCAAAGCGCCATTTACACCGGCGCCGATAATAGCAATATCGAACACGCTAATTTCTCCTTTCAACCACCGCAACTATAACAAGATAAAATATTAAACACTTTATTAAAAGATAAAGGGGGCTTACAGCCCCCTTTATATATCAGCAGCCAAATACTTATGTCTTTATAGCCAGAAAACTTATTCCGAAACTTCCGCAAGGTCATTACGTACATAAGCGGTTTCACCGTCATCCAAAAGAATATAATACCAGCCGTTTTCCTCACCTAAATAAGTAACAGTATCACCTTCATAAAGCTTCTCTACTTGTTCAGCATCGGCCGACGGTTCACTGCGAATATTGGCGTAACTGTTAGTGATGACCACCTCTTTACGTTCCGCGTTTTCCGCAGCTTCAGCCTGAGTATCACTTACTAATTCGCTGGAAATATAACCTTCAACACCCTCTGCGGTTTTTACCTTTACCCATTCACCTTCCTCAGAAACTTTTTCCAGTATATCACCGCTAATAGCAACACCTACTATATCGCTGTCAGAAGAAGCTTCCTCCCGGATATTGGCAAAATCACCGACAGGACTGACAAAGCCCTGGGCAGCAGAGTCGCCAGTACCATCTTCTGTATCCTCAGTAGGCACATAATCCCCTACCACCGTCATAAAGGATTTTACCACATAACCTTCAACATCGTCTAAAACCCTAACGTAACACCAATCCTCATTTTCATCTTTCAGGCAAACAACTTCCGTATTTTTATTCAGTGTCACCAAAATATCACCGTCATTAGATGGCGTTACCCGGACATTGACGATATTATCCCCTGTAGTCAGGGTTTTGTTGGCCCAGTCCACATCCTCATCTTTGTCAGAACCAAAGCCCAAAATAGAGGGAAGGCCGGCAAGACCTCCATTTTGTACAACGTAACCAACCATAAAGCCGCCAGCTAAAAAAATTACAGCGGCAAGTATAAGCACAAGCACTTTTTTCCACACGTTCTTTCACTTCTTTCTGCGTTTTTCTAAAAATTATTTATCTTTTTCTGCCAGGTCTTTTCTTTCACCTTCTAAAGCCGGCACAGCAGGAATATCCTCGTCATCATCTTTGCCGCCGAAAATTCCTATCTTCGCCGCCGCGGTAAAAATCAAAACCGAAGCTAAAACCAATACTATTATACTGTATACAGATGTCAATAATGTTACCAAAACAGCAAAAGCACCTAAAAGAAAAGTCATTCCATAAATCAATAAGACCGTATCAGTATGGCCAAAACCACGGTCTAAAAGCTGATGGTGTAAATGACCTCTATCAGCTTCAAATACCGGTTTATGATTAAGTTTACGCCGGATAATGGCAAATAAAGTGTCTAAAATTGGAATGCCTAATACCATTATAGGAATAAAGAGGGAAATTATAGTGGCTCCCTCGGAAAGTCCTAAAAGCGATAATACCCCCAAAATAAAACCGAGAAACAGGGAACCGCAGTCTCCCATAAAAAGTTTGGCAGGATGAAAATTATAACGTAAAAAGCCAATTATAGCACCAACTAAAATAATGGCTAAAGCACCGCTTAAGGATAATCCCTTTGCCAAAGAAACTACAGCCAGAGATAAGGCCGCTATTCCTGACACACCAGAAGCTAAACCATCTAAACCATCGATCAGATTTACAGCGTTACATATGCCAATCAGCCAAATGAGAGTCAGGGGATAACCCCACCAGCCTAAATTCACTATATTATCTGTTAAAGGATTGGTTACATACTGCAGGTGCACGCCAAATAACATCAAAACTACGGCGCCAATAAACTGACCCAGCATTTTTTTCTTAGGAGATATATTTTTTACATCATCAATAAATCCGACAGCCACTACTATTGTGGAACTTAGCAATACTCCCCATAATGTAGGTGAAAAATCGCCGTAAACTAATACACCGCATAAAAAACCGCAATATATACCCACGCCTCCCAGACGAGTCATGGTTCCTTTATGAACTTTACGAGCGTCAGGTTTATCGTACACCCCCAACTTCATAGCCAATTTTTTCGTAAGAGGAGTAATAAGAAGTGAAACGATTAAACCCACAACAAAAGCTATAAGTATTCTCATCAATTACCTCGATGTAGTTTTCTATTTAGTATTTCCCGGAAATAAATTACCTCTCTGACTTTTAAAACCATAGCCATAATAAAATATACTACCACGCCTACTAAAATACAGATAAATACAATGACTGTATCTCCATTTAATGGCGTATGGCGTAAAACTTTAGCGAGCAGGAGAACTACTACGCCCATCACTATCGCCGAGAGAAGAATACGGAAGAAGGACTGGATGAAATTCCGATATTTAATCATCGGCAAATGCTTACGCAGGGGAGGAATAAATAACAGCATATTGACGGTACTGGCTAAAGCTGTAGCTAAAGCTAAACCTTGATGTCCCATAAAGCCCACTGTAATAAAGCTTACCGCCACATTTACTATTATACCGCCTATACCGGCATAAATAGGAGCCTTAACATCGTTAAAAGCGTATATGGCTTTCATCAACACAAGAATCGCCGCGTAAGGGAATAATCCAATTGAATACCAACCCAGTGCTTGAGCCGTGCTGACTGAGGCGCTATGATCAAAGGCTCCCCGTTCAAAAAGTACAGATATGATAGGATCAGCTAAACATATAAGACCAACCGCCGAGGGAATAGCTAAGAGCATCACTACTCCCATGCCCTTTTCCAAACTGGCGATAAATGATTCTTTTTCATCCCGCAGAGCGTATTCAGTAAAGGCGGGATAAACCGCTACGGCTATAGCCGCTACAAAAATGCCGCTGGGTAAGTTAACTACCTTACTGGCATAGTTGAGCACTGAAATACTGCCCTCCGAGAGACCAGAGGCAAAAATTCTATTTAAAATATAATAAATCTGATTTACCGAAGTACCGATTACTATGGGGATAAGAGAAGCCATGGCCAATTTAACATCGGGATGGCGCAACGATATTTTAGGTCTATAACGGTAACCCGTTTTCCAAACACCGGGCAGAACTACCAGCAAAAAGCCGACAAAGCTTAATAGAGTACCATAGGCCAGACCTTTAATGCCAAAAGGTACACCTAAAACCAATACGGAAATTATAATAATAAAACTGGAAAATGCCGGTGCGAAAGCTGCTGACAAAAATTTGTGATTAGCGTTTAAAATACCGGAGCAAATCATGCCTAAGCTCATAAAAATGATAGCCGGAAACATTATACGCGTTAATTCCACGGATAAACCAACAACTTCACCCTCTAACTGAGGCGCAAAGATTTTAACGAGAAGCGGCGCGAAAATTACACCTAAAGCAGCTATTATAACCATAGCCGCGGCAGTGGCGTTTATAAAATAGCTGGTAACTAAATCCGCCTCTTTGCGCTTATTTTCCACTATATATTTAGTGAGCAAAGGTACGGTAACTGTTAACAAAGCCTGACCTAATACCTGCTGCAGGGAATAGGGTAAAGTATAGGCTACGTTATAAGCGTCAGTTTGCATCGTTGCCCCGAATACGCCGGCTATGGCCACCTCGCGTAAAAAGCCCAATATCTTAGCTAATAAATTCATTATGACAACGACTAAAGCCGCTCTTGATACACTATTTCCCATGATTCTCCTTAAAATAGGTCAATATTACTTATTCTCCTCATTCTGAGGTTGAGTTGAAACTTCAGAGTTATTTTCGGAAACAGTCTCCGGCGTAACAGTTATTTCCTCTTCACTAATTAACTCACTTTCATCCGTTTCTATAGCCTTATCTTCCGAGTTATCCGCTGTTTTCTCCCTATCAGTCCGCTTTTGTCTTCTGTCCTTTGCTGTTTCCGGAGAATTTTTACGTGCTCTGCGGCGATCAATACGATCCAGCAATAAATGCAGGGAATCCATAACAGATTCTGCTCTCAAGGTTAATTCCGGCAATCTTTCCTCGATAATTCCACTAACTTCAGATAAAGAACCTAAAACCGCCTCATAATTTCGTAAGAATGCGGCACTGTCATAATTAGCCAGATCGCCAGTAATTTCCAGACCTAACTGTTGGACAAAACTGCGTACTTTAGGATCATAGCTGAGAGAGGCAAAGGGTGTTTTTGTCACCGCCGCCATTATCAGAGAATGGAGACGCATACCAAAGACAAAGTCCGCCGCGTCCATAATAGTCATTATTTCTCTGGGCGTAAGGGCCTCCTTGCCGTCAAAGACTTCAGCCTCCTCTGTCATAGCATCAGCTATCTGCTGAGACACCTCTAAATCGGCAGGATACTGGAAAGGCAGAAGCACTACTTTGTATCCGGCTTTTACCGTCATATTACCGGCGGCAGCTATATCAGCTATTGGCAAACCCTCCCATTTGCGCAGGGAAAAAACAGCGAGTTTCTTGTCATCCCCAGCCCAAAGTGAGGGATGCTTACCCATAATACCATAGCCCGGCAGGGACATGAGTGTTTCAGAAGAATCTGTGGCTTCACTGTCAGCATCGCTGGTTGATGTCACTGCCTCATCTTTTACCAGATCTTCACCATCAGCAACTTTCACCTCGGTTTCAGAAAGAGTCTCAGAATCCACTGATATTTCCACCATTGTCTCGTCTTTAGACTCGCTTTCCGCCAGACTTTCCATTTTAGCTTCCGCCTCAGCAAAAGCCGCCGCATTCATAGGTTTATGGGCAATTTTATTCTCAGCTTCTGCTTTAGCTTGATTTTCCGCGACAATAGAATTATATGTCTCTTCATCAACTACGCAAATTTCTATTTCCTTTTCTTCTGCGGACTCTACACCACTGGACTGTAAAGCGCGAACAAACCTCTCTACATCCCAAAAACGCTGAGTATCACCTAACGTAAGTACAGGGTCAGCAGTTACGTGTATACGACCGCGCCGCATACCCCAACTTTGAAGCAAAGCGGCAGACTCATCATCACGAACGGTAATTCTAGCGGCCTTCCGCAAAACTTTCGCCACATGATTCTGGTTCCACTTATCATTAACAGGCCCCACACCCTGGCTGAAAATAAACAAAGGACGTCTGCGTCTTACCGCCATTTTCATTATATGAGTATAGTATAAAATAGACTTTTTACCGGTAACATCCTGCAGCAGACCGCCGCCGCCGCTAAGCATGATATCAGAAGCCATGATAGCTTTATGTATCTGCCACCACTTCCAGCGGTCATAAGCTTTTACACCATAAGCAGCAGCGGTTTTTTCGGGTTTATCGGATAGTACCGTAATCTCTATATCCGGAAATTCCCGCCGCAGACTCTCAATCATAGCTAAAAGTATAGCCTCATCACCTGCGTTATCAAAACCATAGTACCCGGAAATACAAACTCTTATCATAGTACATTTCCTTCCATTTTCTTTTTAAACTTTTTCATCAGCCAGTTTATAACTATTATCGCTAAAACACCAATAAGTATACCAAGCCATAAACCGTTGATTGTCCTCAATAAAGAAACTATCAGCGGCGTATGAAGGTGACAAAAAGTATTCAAAATAGAAACCTGACCTATAGCTCCTAAAAGCCATAACGGCAACAGATAGTCTTTATAACCATAATATAAGGCTAAAAGCATACAGGGAGCGCCAATCAAGAATTCCTTGGTGCGGGGACGCACTATCAGCAATTCCTCTAATTTTGTCCGCAAAGTCAGTTCCAGAGAAGTGGCGTCTAAGCCGTCATTGCCAGAACGGAGAAGCAGGATAAGTAAGGCCATAGCCATGATGGCTAAGATGATAAGTTCACCGTAACGCACTGGCTGTTTTATAAAACGACAGCCTTTTTCCCATAAACCACAGCGTTCTCTAATAAAGAGACAATAGATAAACAAAACGATCAGTGGCGTTATCATCGCTAATTTAACGCCGCTGAATACTGCCATACTGGTCATAAAGGATTTCTGTGAGAGCAGTCCCACTATAAACACGGCTCCTACTAATGTGATACCACACATTTTCAAAAAGGCAATAAGAGTCTGGCCTAAACTTCGTTTTTCCGCCACAAAAGAGGTCACCGCTAAAGCGGGAAATACTATAGCGGCCACAAGAGCAATAGAACGCGCCGCCAGAATACTTCTACTTGTTAATGTAAGACCAGTAACTCCCACTATCATGATTAGAGAAAGAATAGCGGCTATTTTCGGTATACGCAGCCGTTCACCCAGGAAAATGGCGCCGGCGGCAATACCAAAAGCTATAACAGTTATTATTATATTGTATAAGGGCATATCCTCAATAGTTTCAGCTGCTCCCAGGGTAAAACCTCTGTTTTCCAGCCGGGAAGTCAAATCTTGACAGTATTCAACAGTAGTGGAAAAATCGCTGTCTGGAAAAGGCTTAACATAAATTATACGTACATTACGTTCATTTACCGCCAGATTATAACGGTTCAAGGAATCACTGACCGTTACTTTTTCCAGTTCCTCATCGTTAATAGTGTGCAGTCTCACCATATTGGCATCAAGGATATTGATCAGATCGCTGAGACCCTTCTGGCTATAAAACTCAATAAAAACAACAGGCGCGTCTAAAGGTTCCAAAGCCTTGGCCATATCCTGGAGATCAGAATAGTAGTCCTCAGTATCATCAACTTTTATTACGGATTTATCGTTAAACATGATACCACCGATATTCATACCCTTTAAGGGTTCGACTACCGCTTCCATATCACCCTTCTGATAATCCTCCCAGGCGGAAAAACGCGGTATAACATAATATCCCGCTTCACTTACAAGAGACATAGCATCAAGATCAAAAACCAAGCCTAAATCGGGAATTTCTGAAGCTACATCATCATAGGCAATAAGGCCATAGATATCCCCGCCAATGGAAATACTATAGCCATAAATATCAGCGCTGGTTTTTAATCTCATATTGGTGAGGAGGGGTTCAGCGTATTTATCCTCTAAAATCCAGAGATATTTATAATTCAGGGGCAAATCACCGGAAGACACCGTTTCACCATTTTCCGAAGTTACAGTAAACTCACCGCCAGCAATACCGTTACGCAGTTCTAAACCAGTAACACTCATGGCAATATTATCCACAATCAGATCATCTACTGTCATTTCCCGGAAAATAAAAGCGTTAAGAGAACCATCAGCTTCCTCTAAAGCTTCATCAGCCTCTAAGCCTTCTTTACCGGCACTGTCTATAAAATCCCGCCATAACATCGCTATCTCAACATTATTGTTATCTCTTTCTACTGATATACGCTGATAAGCGACATAACAAGAAGCTGCTATCGCTATACAGATTAAAATCAATAAAATGCCTCTCCACTTACGATTAAGCATTTTCCCTCCTAAGCATAGAACACCAAAATAAAATTACTATTTATATATTATACTTAATATTTGTAGTTTCATCAAGATATTTCCTAACAAAACCGCTAAAAGATAATAAAAAAATAGGACACAACCTCTACTAAAATAATAAAATAAATTATTTACACAAAAAAAATACAAAAAGTCCGGTGGTAAAAATAAAGATGAGAACTAAAACATACTAAAGGCCGCCGCCACTATTGGCCGGCGACGGCCTTATGTTACGCTTATTTTCTAATACATTAGCCAACTGCGCCTTTATCTCCTTTGAGCGGCGTCTTTTTTAACAGCTCGCATAAATTTGGGCAAGTTTAAAACCCGCTTGATCCTTCTGGGATCCTTGAGGAGACGATAAAGCCATTCCAGCCGCAAACGCTGCCAGATTACAGGGGCTCTTTTCACCAAACCGGCAAACACATCAAAACTGCCGCCGATTCCTATAGCTACATTAACGCCTGTTAAAGCACCATAGTCAGCAATCCATTTATCCTGGCGGGGAAATCCCATAGCCACCAAAAGAATCTGGGCGCCGCTGGACTTTATTTCCCTGGCTATAGACTCACTCTCCTCTAAAGGAAAATATCCATTACGCCAGCCTACCACATTGACATTGTACTTTTTTTCAATATTACTGACAGCGGCTTTAACCACTTCCTCTTTAGCTCCTAAACAGTAAAACTTATAATTCTTTTTCTGCCCCACAGAGAAAAGCTTTTCCGTTAAATCAATACCGGATACCCTCTCTTTTATAACACAGCCGTATTGCTCACCAGCCCACATAATACCACTGCCGTCAGGAGTAACTAAATCAGCCCCATTTACTAAAGAAGCTTTGTCCTTATCGTCATAGGATAAATAGGCTATTTCCGCGTTTAACGTCACGACCCTGGCAAAATTACCATCAGCAATAGTATCTTCAATAAAGGCGGCCGCCTCCGTCATAGTAATATTATCAACTTTTAAACCGAGAATTTCTACTTTATCAGTTTTATTCTCATTGAGCATCGGTTTCCTCCGTAGAATTGTCCTGTCCCTCAACTGAATCTTCTGCCGCCGCCGCAGCCTCATCCAGTTCCTCCTGAGTAGGCTGGAAATTATTTACGGCCTCAAAAAAGGCGTCACCTTGTTCCTCATAAATAAAGAAATAACTTATGTCATCTAAATAACGCCCCTCACCTGGCGGCTCAAGAGTAATCAGCTCAAAGCCATCGCTTAAATCCATCATTATCTGTAAAAGCTGAGCCCCGGTAAGATTGGTAACCACATTATCCTTAATAGCTTTGCAGATATCAGGGATCTTTATCACCGTTCCCATTGAGAGAAGCTGATCTTTTAAAGTACTCATAAACAGCTGCTGACGTTCAACACGTCCTAAATCACCTTGACCATCACCCCGGAACCGGCAAAACTGCAGTGACTGATCACCATTTAAGGTCTGAGTACCTGCCTGTAAATCTATACCCTCAGCCGCATACTGCATATCCATAGGCACATCTATAGTGACGCCGCCTAAAGCGTCAATTATGTCAATAAAACCTTGAAAGTCAACTTCCGCTTTGTAGTCTATGTCTATATCGAAATTAGACTTCAAAGTCTCTTCTGTCAGCTCTATACCGCCATAGGCATAGGCATGGTTTATTTTAGTACGTTCTCCTGTAGTAGGAATGGTAATATACGTATCTCTGGGAATACTTACCAGGCGTACCTTATTTTGATCCAAATCAACGTAAGCGACCATTAAAGTATCTGAACGGCTGGCTTCGTCGCCGGGACGGGCGTCACAGCCCATCATCAAAACCGTAAACTGACCCTGTTCAAAGGAAGCATACTGTTCTTCTGTTACCGGCTCAGTGGATTCATTGCCCAAATCACCCCAGATAAGCGGATAAATATATGAGCCAACATAACCAACCCAGGAACATAAAATGATAACACAAACTAACAGTACAGTATAAACAGCTGTAAAAAATCTTTTTTTCTTTTTACGCTTTTTGGCCGGTTTTTTCTTGCCGCCGCTCTTCTTCCCCAGCGGAACCTCCTCTATATCGTCGAGGTCATCCATGTCATCTATTCTGTTATTAAAGTTTTCCTCGTCGTAATTTCTGTAGCCGTCATCCATGACAATATATACCTTTCGTAATAAAAATCATGTTTATAGTTTTACAGCCAAATATTATATCATAAAATGACGAAAAAAACAAAAAAATGTGGAATCTTACTAAAATTTACACATTTCCTATTTTTTATCTACCCGGCTTTTGATATCACAATAAAACTTCTCAGCCTCATACATGATTTTTTCCATATCCAAAGTGGGAAACTCACCATTATAATAAACTATTCTGCCATCACAGACCGTCATATATACATCACTGCCTTCAGCGGCATATACCACGTGATTAAGCAAGTTCTCTCTCGGGAAATAACGGGGATTATCTAAATCCAGCAGAGTAAAATCAGCTCTCATTCCTTCCTTAATTAAACCACAGTCTTTTCTGCCCTGGGATAAAGCACCGCTGCGTGTAGCCATATAAAGAGCTTCAGACCCTGTAATGACCAAAGGATCACGCTCAACACCTTTATGAACTATGGCTAAAACACGCATTTCATCTATCATACTTAAACTATTATTGCTGGAAGCGCCGTCAGTACCTAACGCCACCCGTAAACCTACAGAAAGCATCTTGGGAACCGGCGCTACACCGCTGGCCAGCTTTAGATTGCTGACGGGACAGTGAGCTACGGTAACACCCTTTTCCTTAAGTATCGCCATATCCTCATCAGTTACCCAAACACAATGAGCAGCTGTAGCCGGCAGGTCAAAAATACCCAAATCTGCGAAATATTTAGCCGGAGTCTTGCCATGACGTTCAATACACTCACCATGCTCCGATTGGGTTTCTGAAAGATGTACCTGCATACGGCAATTCTTCTTTTGGGCATAAGCCGCTACTTCAGAAACGACTTTGGGTTTTGAGGTATACTCAGCGTGAATACTCATATCAATTTGTATGGCGCCATCATTAGCGCCATGATAAGTCTGGAAAAGCTCCTCATTTATACCATAGTCTTTTAAGTCATAAAAACTACTGTCATCAAAACAGGTAGTGCCTATAGAAAGATTTAATTTAGCACCAGCCTTTATAAACGCCTCTGCGATATCGGGACCAAACATATACATATCCGTAGCCGAGACAGTTCCGCCCCGGAACATTTCGCCGATACCCAAAAGAGCGCCATAGTAAACGGCTTCACCACTTAACTCAGCCTCGAAGGGAAAAATTTTCTTAAAAAGCCAATCCTGCAGATTCATGTTCTCACCATAACCACGTAATAAGGTCATGGGGGTGTGGGCATGAGCATTGTAAAAGGCCGGCAGCATAAGCTTATTACTACCCTCAATAATCTCGCCCTGATAATTGTCAGGACAGACAGAGCTGATCCTTTTGATCAAGGCGCCCTCTGTTTCCACGTATTTATGCTTTGCCAGGTTAAAATCCTCATTGAGCAGGGAAATATCCTTAAACAGCATAGATTTACTCCTTATCCAATAAGTATTTTTCTATTATATCACAAGCGTCAGCCACACAGCCCTCGCAGATCTCCTGTTTGGGACGGCTTTCGTCAGCCAGGAGATCCCGGCAGTAAATAGTGTTATGTTTATCTTTAAATTCAGCTGCTAATTCTTTAACCATACCATAGGTACTCTTTTTGGTAGTTCCCGGTTCATTAAGACCAGCACTGTTTTTAAGACCCACAGCAGAAAACATACCGGTAACAGCGCCGCAAACCTCTCCCAGCTGTCCCATACCGCCGCCGTAACTCTCAGATAAACGATATACGGTATCAGTGTCAGCCTGCCAAAGATCACAATAAGCGCAAATAACCGCTTGAGCGCAATTATAGCCATTTCTATAATATTCTACTGCTTTTTCTTTCCTACTCACTATCTCATCACTCCTTAATTAAAAAGATAAGCTCATTATAACACATTATTTTAACTTGTGGTATAACCTTTTCAGAATATACATCCGGGCTTTTCTTGCCATACTAACTGATAGATTCCCCACCCCCGCCGCTGTTCGCGATAAACCTAACCATATTGCCTTTTAAAACCTTTTGCTTTGCCTGTTCCTCCTCTTTTTGCTTAAATCAATATAGTTCTCAGGATAATATAAAAACAAAAAGCCCTGGTTTTTAAACCAAGGCTTTTTTTCCTCTCTCAACTGCTCTTTTTCTATGATATTCACTTATATTGCCTAATCCCATGCCTTAAATTTTAACTAATATAAATGATAAATTTATTGTAACACAAAATATATTAAATAATCAATCTATATTGTGTCATAGTTTTGCATGCGTTGTAAATACTATAATGTAACCAAAATTAGTGGAGGATTTGCGTTATGGAAAAATTTATCATAACACCCAAAGAAGATAAAACAGTCACTATGACCATTCGCATAGACAGAGCCTTACAGGAAGAATATAACGATTTAGCGGCTAAGACAAATCGTTCCCGCAATGAACTTATTAATATGGCCTTAAAATATGCCCTTGACCATATGGAACTGAAAGATAAATAACCAGGAGGAAGCTGCGCCCGAGAAATCAACCGCCGGCAAAAGCAAGAGCGTCAAACAAAGAATTAGTGACAAGGAGAAAACTCATAACATGGAAAAAATACTGAAACAAAATAACAGAATATATATTATAGACTATTTTAAAGCTGTGGCTATGATATCGGTAATCATCAACCATTGTAATTTCACGGCACAAATGGAGAAAGACTTTCTCTATCCTTTTTTCATCGGCTTAGCTGTGCCTTTTTTCATTGTTCTAAGCGGTTTTACCTTTTCCTTATCTTTCAGCAAAAGGGAAGAATTAGGTATTGCACACTGGTATAAAAGAGAGACTATTTTACCTAAACTTTCCCGTTTTATACTGCCTTATCTATTTATTTTTGTTTTGGAATTAATCTATAAATTAGGTCCCGATAACATGGAATTCAATCTCTACCTTATTATCCGTACCCTATTCTTTGGCGGCTACGGACCAGGCAGTTATTATATTCCCATACTCATAGAGATGCTTTTTATTTTTCCCCTCTGTTATTGGCTGATCAGAAAATATGGCTTTGGCGGAGTATTAATAATAGGCATAATACAGCTAATATATCAAATAGCTGTTGCTTATATTGGTATAGCAGATATCTATTACAAGCGCTTATTCCCCCGCTTTTTAATTTTTTTAGCCGGAGGTATTTACATTTACCTGCATAAAGAGGATATACTTAAATCACCGAAAAATAAAATTCTCCTTTGCCTTAGCTTTATAGCAGGTATAATTTACATTTACGTGGTGAACTATCTTGGTCATGTTCCCTTTATCTTCACAGCCTGGCGGCGGACAGCAATGCCTACTATATTGTATGTCTTTCCTTTAATGGCTTTTATCATATCTTTATGTCTCCATAAAAAAATACCTGGTAAAATTGGCGATCTGCTATCCCTCATAGGTCAGGCCTCGTATCATATCTTTCTAATCCAGATGTTTTGGTTCCACATAGGCTGGGAGAAAACCTTGCCTTATGCCGCCGAGGTTATAGTCAATATTCTCTTTACTGTCACTGTTGGTATCTTATTCTATAAAGGAGAAATACACTTACGTAAAAAAATTAAGAAAAGAGCTGAGAAAAAACAGGAAAAAATCCTCAATAACGAAGTATAAAGGAGAATTTTACCATGAAAAAAACTGTCATATTAATCTTTTCCCTGCTTATCATTGTAACCATAACAGCCTGCGGACAGGAAAAAACTCAAGATGCACCCTCAGTTAGCCAGCCGGAGTCAGCTTCTGTATTTTGTACCTTCCAAGGAAAGACCGACGGTTACAAGATAGACAACAGCGGCGATCTGACAAAAATTTGGTCGGCTCTGGCCATAGATACTTGGCAGCCTCTTGAAACTGATATGCAAGACAGCACAGAAACCATAGTCATAGACTACCAAAAGCCTAATCAAACCAAGATTACTCTGAACAGCTATGACGAAATAGCCTTAATAACCCAGGGGGAGGAGTCTCCCCAATACTATGCCGCCGCTGAAGGTACTTATAGGGAGTTAAATGAAGTCTTAGATTCCATCTTAGCAGGAGATACCCAGGAAATAGTGTTAAACAATGACAATATTCAGGAAATTCTAAACGAAATAATCAGTGATCCCACCCTAAAAGCCAGCGACGGTGATGTCATGGACATCTACTGCGCCAGCCAAGAAATCATAAACCAACTACAGGAAATACTCATAACACCACAATGGCAATTAATATCCGCCGGAGAAATGCCAGCAGAAGGAGGATTAATTGCCATGTTCTATACAGACAACAACAGCTCGCTTTTAATAGAAAATAGTGATGGGAAAACATACATGACCCTATCCTATCACGGCGAAATCTATGAATACTACGAGACTGACGGCGATTGCCTTACTCCCCTGTTATCTCTGTTAGCGTCTATAAAATAATACAAGACTCTCACTATTTAACGCCGCTGTTTTCCTCACAGTACAGCAAGTATATAAAAACTAAGACGAGACTAATAAGTCTCGTCTTTTCTTCTAAAGTTATATAACTATACCAGCTAAAATCTTAAGAAACTCACTGCTGATCACGGCAGTACTTACAGATACAATCCTGACCGTCCACTGGGTGCCAGTTTTCCTTTACTGTATCATAAAACTCAACTATATCCTTATTGTCTTCAGTGAGTCCATCAAGACTGGGGTAATTATACCACTGAGGATGCTCAAGGGTAGGAAGATAAGTATACCAAGTGCCGGCGGACATATCCACCGCAGTAAGGGAATAATAAGAAGGCACAAAAACCAAAACATAATCATTCCAAATATCAGCGTTGCCATTGCCGTCGCCATAATCACGTCCCACTATTACCACACTGCCATTATCAACATCTATGTAAGGCTGAATGGAGATATTGCGCTGAGACAGTGGTTTTACTCCCGCCATATCAGTAGACTGGGAAACAGCCGCCAAGTCAATAAATTCAGAAGCCTGGGGCCAATCACCGCCGTAATAATTAAGACGCACATAGGCTCGGACAGCCTCATTGCTGACACCAGCAGAAGATCCATACTCGCGACTGAGAGCGGTATCGTCCTTTAGCAGCTCTAAAGCGGCTACGGACTGATCATACATTGCCCGGGGCGGCGGATAATAATTTTCCCTGTCTATTTTGGTTTCATAAGAAAAACAGAAAACAGGATTTGACCACACCGTATCCTGAGCTAAATTACCGCCGACTGTTACAGCCAAACTCTGGGGCGGCAAATTATCGTTACTGTTATTTTCCTGTTCCTCCCTGGCTAAGTCAAGATTTATTATATCATAAGTATTTTCCTGACAGTAAAGCTCCTCACCCTTCTCATTATAAACATAAATTCTTATGACCAAAATACTATCATTAGATAAAGTCGCCTCAACTTTTAGAGACGTTTCATTATAGAAATCCGAAGAAAAAACTTCATTTTTATCACCTGGCGATGATGTAGACCAGGTAAGCAAGTGACCATCTTGAACCTGGATACTATTTTCATAAGAATCAACCTCTATATCATCGGTTATTTCTAAAGCTGTAGCATAACGCAGCTGTTCATCAAGGAATGCCCCAGCCTCTTCACCGATTTCCTGACCCTCATTTTTAACGGCTCTTCCCTGAAGGTAATTGACAGCGGCAAAAAGTAAAAGACAGGTTAAAACTATAACCAGGACTATTAAACCAAGGGCGGCTCTCCCTTCTCCTGTGTTCTTTTTGACTTTTTTTCTGAACCCCTTGGCCATAGTCTCCTCCTTCCTTCCACCTGAATTCTGATAACATCTACTGATTTACTCACTGTCCGCGGTATTGGGGACAAAAAGTCTATACGTGACCCCATCTAAGGTTATTTCTTTATATACACCAGCAGTCTCAATCTCACTATCCGCCCAAGAAAATATGGCCTGCCCCTCTGTTTCCATCACAGAGGAAGAATCCGTCTCACTCTCCGCCATTATCCTCTCAGCCGCCGCCTGAGTTTCATTAAGGCTGTCACCTTGCTCATAAAGCTTTAAAGCGCCGCTAACAGCCAAGGTAAAGACAAGACAAGCTACCATTAAAACCACCAAAGAAACTATAACCTCGGCTCTGCGAAAACCTCCTAAACCTCTCATACTTATTCCTCCGTCTTCACCGGTACACTGTGGAGATACTGACGTATATACCAACGCTCAGCATAACTGTCTTCCATCTCAGACGCGGCACCAGCGCTGTCAGCCTCTATAGACTCAAGGATCAGATTACCACCTAAAAGACCAAAAGAACCAGATATATCCAAAATCCAGGCGTAAAGCCCGCCATGAATTTTTACATCTTTTTCTATATTGATTATACCCGCTTCCTTTTGATCATCGCTGGCTTCACCGTAAACATAGCCATAAAACTCTGTATTCTTTGTAAAGGTTAATTTTCCGCCTTGCTGTACTGTAATATATAAACTTGGAGATGATTTATCATAAGAACCCGCATATACCAAATTATCAATATTAAATTCCACACCCTCAGGAACGTAGAGGAAAATATTTCCCTCACCCCTTACCTCTATAAGATCTCCAGGCTGGGAATCAGAGGTAAGCAAATAGTAACTGTCACTGCCGTCTTCAGTACCTAAGGTCAGAGAACCGCTGACCTCCTTTAGCATAGCAGGAGCCAAAGTATCAGGATCACCAAAACCCTGAGCCTTAGAGTTGGGTACAACATTGACAGGAGCTGTCACAGATAAAGCGGCTGTCCCTGTATAAGTCAGACTGCCGCTGACATAGTCTTCTGGCTTGACGGTTTCCTGATCTACAGAGGTATCTTCTTTTTCAGCCCCGGCAGCAGCGCTGGTATAGGTATTAGATCCGATTTTAAAAGTGTTAACTGATAAATTACCCTGAATGGCTACGGTATTGCCGCTCCCTGTCAGCGTCAGGGTATTACAGGTGACATTGCCTTTAATATAACTGTCGTTAGCCAAGGTAAGAGTATCGCAGACAACATCGCCCGCAATAGAACTGCCGTTATTTAAAGTTACAGACGCGGCCCTGACCCCGGCGGTAAGAGAAGAGTTATCGCCGCAGACCAGCACGGGGGTTTCCACAGCCTGAATCTTGACTTTAACACCAGCGGCTAACTCCATTTCCTTGCCTCTAACAGTACCAGTTATATTTACATCTCTCGAAGCGGTACCGCTGAAGGTTACCTTATCCTCACTAACCATATCACCGCTGACTGAAACAAAACTTATTAGATTAATAGGCTTAGAACAATAAATATTGCCGGAAATAGAAAAGTTACCCTGATTATCGCTGGAACCATTAATATTAAGAGGACGCTTACTGTAAACATCACCATCTATAACGGTAATGTCACTTTGAGCGTTTTTATAAGTAAGATTTACCGCCGACTCACTCTCATCAAAATAAAAGCCGCTGCTGCTGAGAAAGGACATAGTATCATCTTTACCGCTGTTTGTCCCGATATATATATATTCTGGCAGCAAAAGCCGGGAATTATTGGCTACTGTCTGACAGCCCAGTAAGGCCACAACAGTTTCCTTACTTCCATTCACCTCGGCTACAGCCTCTATATAACCTTCATCAGCGGAACTTTTATAAATTTTGACCTGACAACTGCCCATAGAATCACAGCCAGGAAAATCAAACTGCTCCAAAGTGAGACTATTTCCCCCTTTGTCAGACATCTCTTCCAGAGCCAAGGCCAAATCTCCCTGAGGATTATTACCTAATTCAGCAGCTACGGTATCTACCGCAGACTTAGCCGTAAAGTAAGCCTGAGTGGAATCGCTGTCTTTAACCCTATGCTGATAAAAAGCCGTGGCGATAGTTAAAATGCCCCCGATTAAAATCAGAAGCACTACCATTGTCACGGCAATCCAAACCAGAGATGAACCGTTATTATTCATAGACCTTCGCCAACCGTCTTTTTTATCTTCATTATACATACATAAAACACCAACCTGAAAACTCAAACCACAACCTGGGCCATAAAAAATTTTCACTTAATACGTCTGTCTCAAAGAAAAAGAGAACAGCATAAACACAGATAATAAGAAAAATATACTAAGGCTGTTTTCAGTCACCGTATCCCACAGCAAATTTTTCACACAACTGCCAATCAGGAGCAAAAAAATACTTATACCTGAGGATCATCACCAATGTTCCTACTACCGCCTGTATTGCCAGTACCGGTATTATCATTCCCCTGCTCCTCTGTAGTATTACTGCCGCCAGGGGTATTACCTATAATATTACCGCTATTGTTATCACTGCCAGAGTCGGTACTGTCATCGTCAGATGTAGTATCATCAGTTCCAGGCTGGGAAGTCTCAAAATCAAAGGAATCACCATCTCTGTCAAGACTGCCGCCGCCATGACCTGCGGATTCCTCACCCTGCTCTGACTGAGGTTCATAGGATTCATAGGTGAACAGTTCCAAAGTAACTGTTATTTCATAGGATACCACCGTATTAGTTGAAGTTAAAACGCCATTGGTATCGTAAACATTTTCTTCCGTAATCACCATTTCATTATCAAAGGATATTAGGTGCATACTTGGATTAAGGCATATTTCAGCGACCAAACCAGCAACCTGATTAGAGGTACCCTTGGCGTTTACAGTAAGTCGATAACTGTTCAAAACAGGCTCATACTCATCTTCACTGTTATTTTCGCCAGTTCCCTTTTTTGAGGCTTGATTCTGTTGTTCCTCAGCGTCAGACTGGGCATCAGTACCCTCATCTGTCAACCCCTGAGGATAATAAGGTGAAACTGAAGCTTCCGCCAAAGCCTCTATATTCAAGGAAATCGGAGTGAAGCCGTAACGGGACACCATACCGGAAACGAGAGCGTCAGCGTCCTCTTCTTCCATAGGGGCATAGTAAGCAGAAGTTTTGTCAACTGCTTGAGATGCTAATTCTGCTAATACGGCCTCATTGGCTGCTTTATTCTTTATCACCGTCTGAGTTTTGATCTTCTGAGCCTCAGCCTCGGCTCTGTCACCCTTAACAGACTCTAATCTGGCAAGACCCGGCAAAAGCAAGCAGAACAATATAGCAGCTAAGACAACTACACAACATAATATATAAATAAAACCTTTTTTACCTGGTGAAAGCTGTAATCTCACTCTTCTTCACCGCCTTTCACCACGCAATAAGCCTCAAAATAGTAAACACCTGAGGTGCCAGATTCATAGCCCACATACTGAACATCGGAGAAAAGACCTAACCCCCGCAAAGCCGCGGCTGTCTGAGCCGCGTAATCATATTTAGGAGCCTCAGCGGAAATAGTTAGTACCCCCGATTCCACATTATAACTCACCCCTTGAATTGAAGAGCCGCCAGAAACAGCACCATAAATACGTGTTAAATCCTCGCTGCTAAAAACAGGATAAGAGTCTAAATCCTCTGAAACAGCAGTAAAATAATCCACCTCATTTTCAAAAGCTTCACGGTCAGAAGCTATGGCGGCGGCTTCCTGATAAACAGAGGCCACATCATCCTGATTAAGATAATCAGCTATTTCACTTATTTTATAATTCTGGTATAAAATCTGACCATATATCACTGCACAAGCCAAAAGCAATACAAAGCCTATTGTCAAGGGAACACCAATAAGCAAACGCTTTTTAAGGGTCGATTTTTCCAGCGGCGCCTTACGGTAAAATGCCGCGTAAAAATTTATATTCTTTTTCTTCAGCATTTTAGCCATGGTAAGAACCATCCTTAATTAAAAGATTACCTGTCCCATAAAAATTATGAGCCAATCTGTAATTGATGCCGGCCTCTGGTTCTATGACCGGAAAATCCGGTAATGCACATACATGCTGCGGATATTTCTCCGCCAAAGAAACCATTAAATCATACTCATCAGAATGTAAACCAGCAAAATATATATCAGAAATATCACTCTCTGTTTTCAGGGATTTATAATAAGTCAAAAGAGCGTCAAGTACCTGAGATATCTCAGCTGGCGAATCAGCACCGCCTCTCTCCGCCGTTAGACTGCGGCGTAAGGTATAACGGTATTCCCCCGCCACAAAAAGATATAAAGTTATAACCTGATTCTCCAGCAGAGCAAAAACACAGGTTTTATCACGCAGTTCCGGAATATAATCAACTAAGGCAATTACACCGCTGAGAGCTAAATCTATAGAATTTAAACGCAGATCTAACTGATTAAAAATATCTATATAAGCAAAGGCAAAGGTACTCTCCATAGCGGCACACAATATGGCACCGCCTTCCTCAGACCTGTTTTTTCTGGCTATTACACCATAATCATAAATCAGTTCCTCGTAATTATCGGCAACCTCAGCGAATTCCTCCTGAGCCAATTTAAGTAACCGGGAACGAGATAAAAATGGTACCCGTAAAGTCGCAGTGAGAATAGAAGATGAATCAACTACTACGTCAATAAAACGCTTGCCTGTCTTGCTTCGCTCCACGAGAGATTTAACAGCATTA
>CAWVFN010000067.1:0-7114 GCA_963928475.1 Bacillota bacterium | reverse complement strand
TCAAGGCAAGAATGAGAAAAACGGCATAGCCGAAGCTATACCGTTTCTCTCTTGCCCCACGATGTTTTCTTATCGGGAGGCACCTTTAGCTGTGTCCTTTTTTATGTTTGTTACCTCAGTTGGTATTATTATTTTTTTTCAGTTTTGGCGCCGTGACTAGCAGCCCATAATTTATCTGCTGTTATTTGCCATTTTTCCGCTGTTTGCCAGCATTTCCCTGTTAAGTCATCAACGTCTTCCCGATGTTCAAGATCAGTGGAGTATGCTCCGCTGTTTTTTACCATTTTGGCTAAGCAAGAAGGATTATCCAGCAGCGGACAGGGGCGCAGATGGTTTGCATTGAAAGGCTGACCTTCTTTGTAAGCGGTAAAGAGAGGTGATTTATAGGCATCCAGCAGGCTTTTATCTCTGATATTGGAGTCAGAATAATGAATAAAGGCGCAGGGTTCTATATCACCGTTGGCATTTATATGAAGATAACGGCGCCCTCCGGCAATACAGCCATTGACATATTCGCCGTCGTTCCAAAAGTCTAAGGTGAATATAGGCTTTGTTTTACGGTATTCCCTTATGCGTTCATACATAAATTTTCTTTGTTCGGCGCTTACCATCAATTCTGGCACTGCCTTGATGCCTACAGGCATATAAGTAAAGAACCAGGCAAATTTAGCGCCTTTTTCTATCATATCGTCGATATATTCCTCACTGCCGATAATGGCGGTGTTTTTAGAGGTATAGCAGCAGGAAATGCCAAAGGGCAGCTTATTTTTCTTTAGTATTTCCATGGCGCCTATAACCTTTTTATAGGTACCGGCACCACGGCGATAATCCGTATCCTCTTCAAAACCTTCTATGCTGATGGCAGGAATAAAATTTTTGACTCTCAGCATATCTTTAGCGAAATCCTCGTCAATCAGGGTGGCGTTGGTAAAAGCTAAGAATACACAATCGTTATACTTTTCGCACACATCGATTATTTCTTTTTTCCGCATTAGCGGTTCGCCGCCAGAATAGATAAACATGAAAGTCCCCATTTTTCTGCCTTGATCGATGATGGAATCCCATTCTTGGGGGGACAAATTTAGTTTATTGCCATATTCTGCTGCCCAGCAGCCGACGCAATGAAGATTACAGGCGCTGGTGGGATCAAGAAGTATAGCCCAGGGTATATTGCAGTTTTCCTCTTTTCTTAACTGCCTTTCTCTTTCCAGACCAATAATGTTGGCATTAATGATAAAGTTCTCAAATAATTTTTTTCTTACATCGGGGTCTATATCGCTATAAATAGAAAGAACTAATTTATGCCAAGGGCTGTTTTTGTCTGACAAAGCCTTTTTTACGGTATTTAACTGACGTTTGACAGAGTTATTTTTATCTAACTTTTCCAGCCAGTTAATAAGTTTGGGGATATTATCTTCCGGATCTTTTTCCAAATACTTTAAGGCCGCTTTAACGCCTATGGTTTTTATGCTTGCGCTGATTTTTTTACTTGCCATATTGATGCCTCATTTATAATTTATCGATAATATTTCTATACTCTGTATAATACTAAATTATAACATGAAAAATTTTGGTAATCTTTAGGCAAAAATCTATAATTGTCGTATTTTTAGACAAAAACGCAAAAATGTAAGGATAATATTTTTACATCTGGAAATTTTTCCAGTAGAGAGGAAAATAATTATTTATTTTGTCCTTCAATAAGCAGGGATTGTATATCTTTTTCCAGGGCTAATAAGTCTGCAGTTAATTCTTCGGGATCGGGGTTCATATTATTTTGTATCCAATCCATAATAATGCCGCAGCAGCCATGAGCTAAGAAAGATATATAAAAATTTAGTCTTGCTTCCTCGATACTTTTTCCCGGATTCAGTGATTTTATATTAGCGAGAAAAATTTTACTGGTGGCATTGTAGAGGGTTTTAGCAAAATTATTTTTTTGATGGCAGATGGTATTCATGTAAAAGTCTTTATCTTCTTTCATGGTTTTAAACATGATTTTTAGACGCTGACTCCAGTTCATTAGATTAATGGTTCCTTCTATTCTGGAGAAAGTCTCATTTTCATATATCCAGTTGAGAGCATCGTATTTATCCCTAAAGTGATAGTAAAAGGTTTGCCGGTTCAGACCTGAATTTTTAGTTATATCGGTGACAGTTATTTTATCGAAGTTTTTATGCCGGCATAATTCTTTTAATGAGTTAATCAGTGCTTTTTTAGTTAAATTAGTATCTGACATATAGATCGCCTCCTTTTTTATGTCACGGAGGAAGTTTAGGAATAATAATCATATTTATTTAAGCAAATTGATAATAGATTTAGAAAACCAGGGTCGAAACTAATCAGTTATTCTTTTTTTGTCTGAATTTTTTTAATTCTGTAAGTAGTTTATTAAGGTTATCGTTGTTGTGAGATAAGTTGGGGAAGGAACGTATAATACGTCTTTCTTGATAGCCAATAGGTCGCTTAAGGGTTTCAAGACGGCTTTCCCATTTAGTCTTTCTTTCCTGCCAGTGATCTTTTCGTTCATTTTGCCATAGTTCCCAGGCCTCTCTAAGGTTGTCTCCCTTTTGACTGTTTTCTTTAAGCCAGTTTTTGAATAGTTCATTTTTCTCATCTCTGCGTTCCGCTAATTCCTCTTTTATTTCCTCTAACTCAGCTCGGATTTTTTCCTGTAAGTTTTCAATTTTTGTTAGATGATTGCTTAGTTTGATTGTGGCTCTTACGGAGTAGATACAGTCAATAGTAAAAATCACGAAAATAAGGGAGCTTATGATATAAAGATAGGAAGATGGGATTTTCCCTATAATTTCTGTAATGGGAGGGTGAACCAAAAGAGTAAGCACAAGACAGAGAACTCCGAAGAGGGTAGAGTTTAAAAGACAGACACGTCCGTTGATATTGAAACGGTGTTCGGAATAATCCCACCAGCGCATATGAAAGAGTTTTTCCATAATATAGCTGGCGGCGTATTCTAAAATAGAAGTCAGTATCATACCAAGGAAAAACAGCAGGAGAGGGTGAGATATATAGGGATCTAAAAGGATCAGTACGATGAGGGCTCCGAAACCGTAAATAGGACAATAGGGGCCGGTTAAAAAGCCGCGTTCTGCAAATTTTCGCTGTAAAACTGAACAGTATAATGTTTCCGCCAGCCAGCCAAGAAAACTATAAACCATGAAATACAGGAACCATGTTGATATTATTGCGGCATTTAAAGATATTTCCATTGCCTATCCTTTCCATACCATATGATAATATGGATGTATTATGATATATTTGTCACATTATAATTATATTTGTAATTCTTTTTTATGTCAAATTCTGGAATAATACCTGTTATTATCAATTTGGTCAATATAAAATGCTTGACAAACCCTTCTTATTACTCTATAATTATACTGTTCGTTTCAACCGCGTCTTGTGGGCTAAGCGGGATAAATATCCCCCCCAAAAAAGAGCGAGTAATATGAGGAGGTACTTTTATGTACGCAATAATTGAAACCGGCGGCAAACAATATAAAGTTGCCGAGGGTGACAAAATTAAAGTAGAAAAATTGTCCTTGGAAGAAGGGGCAGAAGTGACTTTTGACAAAGTTTTATCCGTAAAAACCGATGACGGTTTGAAAATCGGCACTCCTGTTGTAGACGGCGCTAAAGTTGTTGGTGAAGTTGTGTCTCAGGGTAAGGGCAAAAAAGTAGTAGTTGTCCATTATAAACCCAAGAAGAACATCCATACTAAAAACGGTCATCGTCAACCCTATACGGAAGTATTAGTTAAGAGTATTGCTATATAAGGAGGTGGAATACTCATGGCACATAAAAAAGCAGGCGGTAGCTCCAGAAATGGTCGCGACAGTAAACCTAAAATGCTCGGTCTCAAAAGACATGACGGTCAGTTTGTCACAGCTGGCAGTATATTGGTCAGACAGCGGGGTACCAGATTCCACCCCGGTAATAACGTTGGTTTAGGCGGAGATGACACTCTCTTCGCTAAAATGGATGGCTATGTCAAATATGAAACCAAGAGCCATACCAGAAAAGAAGTCAGCGTGTATCCAGAAAGATAAGTTTTATTCCGAGTTTTGCTGCCGGGGCTAATAAGCTCCGGCAGTTTTCTGCTATTATGTTTATTTTATTGCCCCTCTGCTCGGAGTTCTACTAAGGCAGCGGAATGAAAGTAGGAGTTTTTTATGTTTTATGATAGAGCGAAAATTTTTCTAAAAGCCGGCGACGGCGGTAATGGCATGGTTTCTTTTCGGCGGGAGAAATATGTACCGGAAGGTGGTCCCAATGGTGGTGACGGCGGTGGCGGTGCCAGTATTTACTTAGTGGCTGACCATAATCTCAGTACCCTCTTGGACTTTAAAATGAAGCAGCATTATAAGGCTCCTAAGGGTGAAAATGGTCAAACCAGCAATAAGATAGGTAAATCCGGCAAGGATATTTATCTGCGTGTTCCTTTAGGGACCATTGTACGTTTTGATGGTGAGGAAGAGATCTTTGCTGATTTAGTAGCCGATGGCCAGAAGGTACTGGTGGTGAAGGGTGGCCGTGGTGGCCGCGGTAATGCTCGTTTTGCTTCTAACCGGGAAAAAGCCCCGGCTTTCGCGGAAAAGGGTGAGCCAGGCGAGGAGGCTTGGATACGTTTGGAGTTAAAGGTTTTAGCTGATGTGGGATTAGTTGGCATGCCCAATGCGGGAAAATCTACTTTTATTTCCCGGGTATCCTCAGCCAGACCTAAAATAGCCGATTATCCTTTTACCACTTTAGAGCCTAATTTGGGCATAGTGAATTTAGGCGATGAAAAGAGTTTTTGCATAGCGGATGTCCCTGGTCTTATTGAAAACGCTCATGCCGGCGCTGGTTTAGGTCATCATTTTTTGCGTCATCTTGAGCGAACTAAAGCCATGATTCATTTGGTGGATATGTCTGGTCAGGAGGGGCGTGATCCTTTAGAGGATTTTGAGATAGTCAGCCGTGAGCTTATGAAATATAAGAAGGATTTAGGCGCTAAACCCAGGATAATAGCGGCTAATAAAATGGATTTGCCGGATTCTGAGGAAAACTACAAACGTTTAGTGGCTAAGTACGGCGATGATTATGAGATTTATCCTATATCCGCGGTACAAGGTGAAAACATTAAAAAGGTTCTTTACCGCGTTTATGAGATAGTACAATCTGCCCCGGTGGAAGATAATGTTGCTGCTGAGGAAATAAAGGTCACTACTATGAAACAGCGTATTCCCTTTACTATCAGCCGTAATGAGTATGGCGAGTTTACAGTAGAGGGAGCAGAGGTGAAAAAGTGGGTAGCAATGACGGATTTTAATAATGATGCTGCCGTCAAAAGACTGCAAAGAATCTTTAGAGCTATGGGCTTAGATGAGGGACTGCGTCAGGCTGGCGCTAAAGACGGTGATATAGTAGTCATTTATGGTATGGAATTAGAGTATATGAGTTGATGAGGAGATAGTATGCTGACAGGTAAGGAAAAAAGATTTTTACGCAGTATGGCCATGACTATGGAACCCATACAGCAGATAGGCAAAGATGGTATTGGCGATAATCTGCTGCGCCAACTGGATCTTACTTTAGAGGCTCGGGAGCTGATTAAGGTGAAAATATTAAAAAATTCTCCCGAAGAGGTCCACTATGCTGGTGAAAGACTGGCAGCAGAGCTGAAAGCTGATTTAGTGCAGATAATCGGTCATTGTATCGTGCTGTATCGGAAATCAAGTAAGAAGCCAAAAATAGAATTGCCTAAATAAGAGAAAAGAGAGGTTAGTTCCTCTCTTTTCTCTATAAGTACTGACTTATTGTGTATTTAATTCCCGTCTTTACTAAATAGCTAAGCCATAGACAAGGAGTTTTACAGCTGTTTTTTATCTTAGATAAATAAACCGCCTATTACTGGTGTTATGTATGATTCTATCAGCGCCGCTAAGATGGTTCCGGGAATAATGATAAATAAGTAAACCCGGCAAATATTGAGTAAAGTTGTCTTTAGCGGCTTTTCTGATATGATTTTTCTTATCATTGCCAGACAGAGATAAAAACCAAGAGAACAGCTGAGAATCATTAAAGGCAGCTCAATGATGCCGTGAGGGAGAATATGGGCCAGAAAAGCAGCTATACTCATTCCGTTGTCAGTGCTGAGAACAAAAACGTAGGCAATAAGGCCGCCGTTCATAATTAAGGATATCACGGGAATAAAAAGAAAGGGAATGAACCCTAATAGAATCATAGTGGTCATGGCTCTAATGTTGTTGCCTAAAATAAAAAGAAAAATATCATGGGATGTGTCATCTGACGAAATGTTGGAGACAAGATCCGAGAGAAGATTAGAAAATAAATCCTTAAGCGGCTCTATGCCGGTGACTGTTATTAGTGTAAAAACTATAGCTCCTATAAATATTATGGCAGTTAGAAAGGGAATCGGCTGGGTATCTTTTAAAAATAACCATGATTTTTTATAATTTTTAATAAATAAATTGCGGCTGGACAATTTCACACCTCCTGTATTAAAGGTTATTTTAACACATGGCTCTTGACGCCGCAATGAAAATATGATCAGAACTTTTAAGAGCTTCCTGGGACAGCAAGGTAAATCCTGGTGTCATATTGCGGTTTTATTTATATTATGATATTATATATATAAGCTAATTTTCCTAAATCTGGGGATGTACCGGATTTCGACGGGGGAAGGATTGGCATAGTAAGCGAGCCGGCGTTCCATATGGCCGAAAAACTGTGGGCAAAAAATAAATGATAAACAAGATTTAGCTTTAGCCGCTTAATTGCGGTCTAACCTTACCCGCTCTGTTCCTGCGATGAGCGGTGTGGGGTCATCAGGTCAGGATACTCCGCTGCTTATTCTCGGCGGCGGCGGGGGAATTTCATCGAGATGGCCGTTGCGTACTTTGTTTATGTAGTCTGCTGCGGTAAGATTGAACATAAACTGCGCTCGGAGAAAGCTTTGTAGGTCCTCCTGCGGACAGGGGTTCAACTCCCCTCATCTCCACCTAAAGTACCTTACTCGAACTATTATGGCTAAAAAAATTTGAGCCGTTCGAGTAAGTTGACATATTCGTGGAATTATTTATGGTATAAA